>WAPZ01000427.1 GCA_015520535.1 Candidatus Heimdallarchaeota archaeon | reverse complement strand
GTTTTTACATTTTTTATTCTTTTTATTCTGAATTCTACGGCATTTTTAGTCAGCGTTTGAGGTTAAATTCGGATTCAACAACCGATTAAAAGAAAAGTATTTCTCATATATGCCAAAGAAAAATGATTTCCGCAAATATTCTGTCTATAGAAAAGAATTTTTCACGACATGTTTAAGGTACTACAAAAGGTTTGTTCGGAGACTCTTTCATATAAATTTCTCATCAAAAGTCATGATTCAAGGAATAATACCTTCTAGATTCATTAGAAGAAAATTGAATGTGATATAATCTAGAGACATATCAAACACCGTTCAGAGTTCCTCAATCAAAAACTATAAAAGGTTTCTTCAATAAAAGCTTTTATAGAAAGTAAAATGAGCGAATAAGAGTAAGAAAGAATGCCTTATAGAATGGAGAAGGAGATTAGTAATTATGCCTTATTGCAACAAATGCGGCACAAAGTTGCGTCCACAAGCCAAATTTTGTCATATTTGTGGAAATCGTGTTCCGATCGAACGTTTGAAACAGTTTTCACAGCGTTCACCACAGTATCAACAGTATCAACCACCAGTGGCCACATCAGCTGCTCCATTAGATAGTACTCAAACACCCACAAATGTTCCAACCATCGAGGACGTCTCTTTATCTAATGACATGCAACTACAAGCAATGCCGGCCTTTCAAACGACTGAAGAGAAAGCCATCACCCTTAGTGATATCGAAGCGCTTGATGAGGAGTTAACATCCCTAAAAACTGAAATGGAGCAACTTAAGGAATTAGAAACTGAACTCCGCGAATTAAAAAAAGAATATTCTCTTTTAGAAGAACAGTTACTAAAAATTCATTCAATTCGCCAAAAAGAAGAAAGAGACGTCAAGAAACTGAAAAGCTGGAATTGGAAAAGTATCCAATTACGCTTTAAAGGAAAGTTTGACGAAGCACTTCGAAAAGAACAAGAAGAGTATTTAAAAGCTTTAGCAGAAGAAGAACACGTTCAAAAAGAACTACAGAGAGTCCAAAAACAAATCAAAGAACTGGAAGGAAGAATCCAAGCCCTCAAAAGCCTCGAGCCACGATATAATTCCTTACTTGACACCTATAATCGTTATCTTCGGCAACTCACCAAACACTTAGAAACCGATAATCTGGCTAAATTAGAGAAAAAACAACAAGAACTTGCGACTAAAATCTCTAAACTCAACCGAAAAATTGAAATGACAAGATATGGCAGAATTCAACTCACCAAGGCAATCAATTTATTGAAAGAAGCGCGTGGTTTTTTGACGGGAGCACGAGGCGCGGCTACATGGGATTTGTTAGGTGGTGGCTTCATTAGTGATATGGTAGAGCGCGGTTATCTGAGTAAAGCTCAAAATAAGGTACAACAAGCCGATCGAATCTTACGAGAATTACGTACCAAGTTTACTGCACTCCCCGAACTTAATGTTCAAATTAACATGCCTTCCCTCCTTTTTGACACTTTTTTGGACAATATTTTTACCGATTATGCACGGTATAATAAAATTAGCAAAACCATCCAGCAACTCGATGAAATCATCCGCCAACTAAACACCATTCTTCAATACCGACTCAGCGAAAACGTCGAAAACAATCTTACAAAAGAACTGAATGACCTCAAAATTGCGCATAAACACCTTCTTTCACAATTAATTAGGGAACGAAAGAAATTAGTAGCCTCAAAAACTATTGAAAAGGCAACTTTCGATTTAAAAGAAGATATCGTTTCAACTCCAATCACCACCGAGGCTATTACGTCATCTGATATCTCATTGGAACCTAAGAAAAAGGAACCCACACTTGAAACGCCTACGGTGCAACCACAAAAACAACCATCAACTAAACCAGAATCATTGACATCAATTCCTGTGCCATCTGTTCCACAACCCACCCCCATTGATACTTCCGCAACAGAATCAGAAGAGAAACAAGAACCGTCTACCACCACCATTTCTCAGAAACCTACCACTGTAGCACCTGAACAAAAAACTACAACCGCACCCCAAGTGACAACACCAACTTCACCACCACCAAAAACTCAAAAGACATTACCTTCATCATTTGCCGAAACCTTTGAAAAACAACGTTACAAGTTCGCCACTTTTTCTATTAGCGGCGCTACAGTAACCACAAAATTTCACAGCGGTATTTTCGAACAAATTATATGGACCTATAATGATAGCGACCACACCTTCCATGTAACGTTACAAGGACCTGAACACGCCAAAAACATCGATTTCAGTCTTTCAAAAGACCAAAATACGGAATATGACTGGCTTCATCCATTTAACGGCTTAGAACTAATCATAAAACCCCCTGAACTAACTAATAAATTGCTTTCTGAAACACGATTTGCTGAACTCTTCCACAAGATCAGTGGCACTGTTAAAATATCCCTTAAAACGCAACCCACTATTCAAGGCACTATTATCTTTCCCGCCAGTCCTGAAAACATATTAACAGTGATTGATTTGATTGACCAACTGTCTTGGATCTTCAGTTTCACTTTTTCATGAATCCCATATCTTCACATTGAGATATGTGTGAATTTTTTCTCCTTTTCATTTTTAACTCGAAAAAAAACGACGAACAACAGAAATTTTCCTCGCTTATAGCAAATCAGCCTTTCAGCAAGCACATTTTGTGTTAATAAAGAGAAAGAAAAAATTAAGATTTTTCCGACGTAAGCGTATAGGTGATAATTTTTACGCCAAATCGATCAGCTGGCGCCCATGCATCCTCATCCACATATGTTGCCACTAGGTACAATTTTGGCGTTATTCCGACTTTTTTCTCGTATAATTTTTTTATTCGAAGAAGTTCGGAGACATCACTACGACCTGCTCGAGCTTTAAACTCAATCAAAAAATGTTCACCGTTTT
>WAPZ01000426.1 GCA_015520535.1 Candidatus Heimdallarchaeota archaeon | reverse complement strand
GGGCGCTATTTTGGACACTTCAACGAAAAGGTTTTTTTGATGGTAATAAGGATTATTTTTTAGTTGCATTCCGCACCTATAAAAAATTAGGTTTTTCCTCCTTTCATCACTATTTTTCATCATTTGTTCAATTTATTACCAATCATTCAACGTTAAAATTTAAAGAAGCTAATAAGAATGTTTATGGTCAAATTTTAATTAACCCAGATATTCTTTATGTTGATAGCACAGTTTTGAATCAAATTCACGTTCCAGATGATTTTTATTACCAAACATCACATGATTGCATGTATAAGAACACAAAAAAACTCACACTGTTTGGATTTTTCCTCTGGCTAGAAGAAGTACAAATCTCCATCAATGGAAATTTCATTAGCAATTTATATGAAATGCTCCTCAAAATGGATGAAAAAAAAGAACGTGGCATTTTTTTCACACCAGAAGCGATCGTTCGTACGATTGTTTCTCAAACAATACATGATTATTTGTATGATTCAATCAAAAATGCGGTTTTGAATTCAAATGGCTCAAAATCAATAGAAAATCTTCTTGAAACGGCTGACAAAAAAAAGAAGCTCGTAATTGCCTCTTATTTACTTAATTCTTTAACGCATCTTACGATTTTGGATCCTGCAGTCGGTTCTGGGCATTTTCTTGCAGTGGCTGTAAGAGAACTCGTGACGTGGCATACAAAACTTCAAGCCATACTTTCACCGTTTCTCAAAAAAAATAGCCGTTTATTAAATACCGATAATGATCCTTTACTCCGACATGTCTTGAAAATATATCTTTTACCAGAAAAAAAACGTTCACTTTACTTAATGCGTGATATAATCTATCCGTACAATATTTATGGCGTTGATATTGAACCAAATGCCGTAAAAATCACAAAAATAAGATTTTTTTTAGATTTACTTGAAGAAAAATTGCGTTCTCAAGTTGATTGCCGCTTATCCAATTTTACTACAAACTTAAAAGTTGGAAACACCTTATTCGGCGCAACTACGACTAATATCGATGTTAATGATCTATCACACCCCAAATTAGCGTTGGTACAAAAAAAATTAGATTTAGAGTTTTTCTCTCTAATACCACAGCAGCTAGATCCTGAAACGCTAAAACTTTTCCATTGGAACTTAGTTTTTCCAGAAATATTCTCTAAGAAAAAACCGGGTTTTGATGTTATAGTAGGTAATCCACCGTATGGACGACGTGTCCTAACGGTGGTCGAAAAAACATTGGCAAAAAAAATCTACCAAAGTATTCAAGCACAAAATGCGAAAAAAAGGACATACAATGTATCTGCACTATTTATTGAACGTTCCATACAACTGGCAAAGCCAGGTGGTATTATTGGGCTTATTGTTCCCAACTCCATTGCGCGTGTGGAAGAATACGAAACGTTACGTCAATTAATGCTCAAAGAATGTCAACTTTACCGGATAATCGATAATGGGGCACCATTTCCGGGTGTCACTCTAGAAATGATCACTATTTTTATGAAAAAGAGATTATATACAATTAAAAAGAAAAATTCGTCAGTAGTCGAACAAGTTTGCGTAATTTCACGACGTAATACGTTTCAAAAAAAACCGTTACACATTGACATTCCGATTTTTAAGAGATTCAGACGATTTATACTTTATGCTGACACGTTTTTCCACGTTATAACTGAAGATTGTACCTTTAATGTGATTAGCGGCGATTATGGGCTTGATCATCGACGCGTGGAAAAAGACCTCACAAAAAAACCCGATACTACCCATACTGTCCCCTTTTTGCATAGTGGAAGAAGTGTAAAACGATATTACCTAGATACAGCCTTTATTCATTGGTCAAAACCTTATGAACATGGGCGTTTTAAAAAACTGTTTGATGAAACGTCAATAATAAGCACAGCAATCACTTCATATCCCAAAGCCACATTAAAACCACCCGGTATTATCCCGGGAACGAATGTCAGCATCTTAAATATAACAACACCAGATTTACATCCTAAAACAGCATTATTAATTCTCAATTCAACCCTTATTAGGGATTTCGTCTTCAAATACATCCTCAACTATTCAAATTTGACCATTTATTTGCACAAGTATTATACGCACATGATTCCCATCAAAATACCACAAGACCAAACATTATGGAAAATTCTCGCTGACTATCTACTGTTTCTTAATCTGATTCGGGAATTATCAAAAAATGGGGTCATATCTAAACATACTATTCCGCAAAAAAATGTGTCCACCTTAATTTCATTTTATGACACCACAGTAGCGGACGCTCTGGTAATTGATCTATATTTATCAAATTATGGTAAAAATACGGATAATTCACCAGCAAAAATTTCAGAACACCTTAAAAAACACCTTAAGCCTCTGCCATATCCCTTTACCAAATATATTCATCCATTACGGGCAAATTTGATACCAAAAAGTCACATCAAGAAGAACTACAATATAATAAACGAAACAACACGAGTTCTTACAGAAACACCCAATTTCATCACTTATTGCCAGAAACTTAAAGAATTTTATTCGAAACTTATGAACTCTTCTTAAAAATAAGGATGCTTTCTTTTTGCATCACATTATAAAGGCCAAAAATCACCTTATTGATATTATGAACGAGTTGGAAACCCAATTCTTTGCCAATATCAATGGTATATTTCACCGTATTAATTGGTTTTCCTAAATAATGCGCATTCCCAATCACAATTACAGCATACGTGTCCGGTTTGAGCACTCGATACATTTCTGAAAGAACAATCTTAAGATCTTGATTATATAAATCAACGCGTTGTTTTCCTTTTCCACGCACGCCAATGAAGTTTTCACGTAATTTTTCAGTGTCTAATCCCATAGCTTGTAATGCATGTGCATCATTTTTTATGTAATCTAATGCTATGGAATAGGGTGGTGACGTGATTATTCCATCAATGCTTTCATCGGAGAGTGGCAATTTACGCGCATCTCCTTGAAAAATATTGACGTTACCCAAAACTAAATCAAAGTTCGTTCTTGCGTGTTCATAATCATGGAGTGACTGGACCATTCTAATCAAATTTTTCCTAAAAGCTTGGAAAAGATCCTTTTTCCTTCGTTTACTATCACTGATGGCAATCATTTTTGCTAATTCAAAAAAGTTTCTCACATGTTCTGAATCAATATTATTAATTAAATCTTCTAATACTTGTAGTGTTATC
>WAPZ01000425.1 GCA_015520535.1 Candidatus Heimdallarchaeota archaeon | reverse complement strand
GCCCAAGATCTTGCTCAATTTTTTATAACCAATGGGATGTTTGTAGAGTTCAATGAGGATTCTTTTCTTTGTTTTTCCTAAACGATTGAGGATCTCTTGAATTTGTTGTTCATGTTGTGCTAAAATATCTTCATTTGACTCCATTTCTTGGGTTAACGATTCAGATTTTTTTGTAGAACTGTGATCTATCATTTGCTTCCTCCTCCGCTTCATTATGGGATATTTTAATTATTCTTTTTATACGTTTTCTAATAAAGTTATTTTTCGTAAAACTTCTCCTTCTTTGTTGTGTGGGAAGCGTGTCAATTCATCTTTTGCTTTCTGAAGTTCTCGCGCCTCATATGCCAATTTTAACGCAGAATTAAGTAACTCATGGGCGGCACTAGCTTTTAAGAGGGCTTTTTCGTTATTTTTCGTTTTATATAAAGCGTCAACATTAAGGCTGGCAATTAATTCTAAGATTTTTCCTGCAGCAATAAGCTTGGAACGAGCATAGGGATTACTTAATTGTAAGGCTTCCGGAGCGTTCGTTGCGGTAATGATTTTTCTTGGGAGATATGGTGCTTCGTTTTCGGTGGTTGTAAGGCTATCTAACATCTTGTCAATCTCGTCTTGCAACGTTTTAAACACTCCTGTTCCCGCTAAAACTGCAATAACGAAGCCATTGAACCAAGCCATTTCTGTTGGATCTAAAAACGCTTTTTTTGCGCCGATTAAGGGATCGGTGTCTACGATTAGATAGCCAAAACCTTCCTCCTCCAATTTATCCTTGATCTTTCTGGTTGGACCATCACTAATTACGACTATCGGCTTATTAAACTTTTTAAGATACCTCCGTGCAAAGGTAGGTCCTTCTAACGTTGCATTTGGTGAAATTACGACATAGCAGTCAAAATCGTCTAGATTCACACGGTTGAGCATTTGTTCAATAAAAGGTTTACTTAGCTTAGTTCCTGTGCTGACAACAAACATTTCAAGGTCAGTACGACTAGCACGTTCGTCTAAGAGTGCATCAAAAAGTGTGGTGGTTCCTATATATCCAACTTTGATTATTGCAATTCGTTTCAATCTCTTTTCCCCCAATTCATGAAGATTTTTGATTTTCTAAGAGATTTCGTATTTGTAAAACGTACAATTGCGCATCATTTAAATGTTCCTTGAAATTAAGAGAGAATAATTTAGTTACACCTTCGTCGTCGTCAAACATTATAAGTTCTGAAATAGCTCGTGAAAGTCGAGAACTAAACTGGTGTTCCTTAATTTCCGCAATTTTTTCTTCTAAACGTTTTAAATCTTCAACTCTAGTTTGATAGGTCCTTTGTAAATATTCAAGAGAGGTTCTAATATTAGACAGCTGTGGTGTACTTAACGATTCCAATATATCGTGATAATGGGCTAATAACGCATCAGTTGCCATAATCATGGATACAATTATTAGTTTACACGCAACTAACTTGTCCAAAAACTTTCTTGCAGTAACGTACGTTCTTAAAGACATCTTCATGTAGTTAAATGCATGATTAAACGTAGTTTTCATCAATCATCGTCCTTTACAATCTTGGGTTTTTCTATGGAAAATTGCAGCACAGTAGCTGACCTTTATCAGCGTAATTCGTTCCAAATAAAAGATCGTTCTTCATTTATTTATTTTTAACTGATTTTTTAACCAAGTGCCTCTTATTGCAACTCTCCAACACATTCTCAATTTTTTCTTTAATCATAATAGTTTGTGCCATTAAGCGTAATTTAATAGTCCCATAACCTTTAAATACGTGCTGTTTAAATACGTTCTTAATCAAAATTTCGAGGGATGAATATGAATTCTCTAAAAACCTCGCAAGATTTTGTAAAATCTGTCTTAACCAAAATGATCTCTTTTGATACACAAAATCCCCCCGGAAAAACTGCAGCGTTAGTTGCCTATTTAGAAGAATTAGGGCAGCAGTTGGGCATTACCACTAAAATTATTGAATATGATGAAGAGAAAGCAAACATAATCTGGATCCTTGGCTCGGGTTCAAAAAAAATCCTTTTCAGCGGTCATTTGGACACCGTTCCCGTTGGTTCTATTGCAGAATGGTCGTTTGATCCATTAACAGCTGTTGAATTGGAAAATAATTTCATCGGCGGTCGTGGTACAGCCGACATGAAGGGTGGTGTGGCTTCTATTCTTGGTGTGTTTCATACTATGAAGGATAGAATCGATGACTTTGATGTTCAGCTCATATATTTAGGAACAAGTGATGAAGAAACGACTATGGAAGGTGCACGGCGAATACCCGATGAATATGTGAAAAATGCCGATATTTTGATAGTCACGGAAGCAACGGACATGAAGGTAGGGATTGCTGAGAAAGGTGCCTATTGGTTGAAAGTAATCGTCAAAGGAAAAGCCGCACATGGAAGCCAGCCATGGGAAGGAATTAATGCCATTATAAAATCTGTAGAGCTCTCAAAAGAGGTTGCCGGAATTTTGGAAGCCGATGTTAACCATCCCTTGCTTGGCAAATCCACGTTTAATTTGGGAAAACTACATGGAGGAACAAAAACGAACATAGTTCCAGAACGCGCCGAAATGGAGTGGGATATCCGTTTAGTTCCGAATTTAGATAAAAAGGCTTTTTTGCAGCGACTAGAACAATTATTTGCGGAATATAGGAACAAACATGGAGTAAAAGTAGAAACATCCGTTATTCATGATATACCGGCATTAGAGTGCCGTAATGTCAATCACCCATTCATTCAATACTTAAAACAACAAACTGGTGAATTCATTGGTCTTACTTACGGGACTGATGCCGCTGCACTTCTTCAAAAGAATCCCAATGTTCCTTTCATTATTTTTGGGCCGGGAGATCCACGAATAATTCACAAACATGATGAAAAAATTTCCTTAGCACAAGTCGTTCAAGCGTCAGATTTATTAATTGATGCAATTAGAAAGGCTTATTCTTCAGAATCTGACACATAAGGCTAATATATTGAAAGAAGGTGAAGGAAATGAGCGATTCGAGTCATGAAATTTTTCATTGTCCCTATTGTGGTGCTATTCTCCAAAAAAATGCTCATTATTGTAGTTCATGTGGGAAAGAAGTAAAATTCGTTGAATGTCCGTCATGTAAACGCTTGCAAGTGGCGAGTTCGAATTTTTGTCGGTATTGTGGAAAATCACTCAAACTATCTGCAAAAGTGAAGAAAAATCTATCTAAACTGAAAAATTTGGCGAAAAAACCTCTAAAAAAGGAATAAACCACTAGTAACGTTAAAACTCTGTCATAAAATAATAATAGAATCATTTGACACGAATTGTGATAATCATTCGGTTTTGATGTCTTTAATAAGTCTTTTAAAGTCATATTTTCCTAATTGACTCGGCAATACGTGTGAGGATTGCCGCTTTTAATTTGTCTTTGAATTCAGATACTGGAGATTCGCAGAATTTCCTTGACACGTAAAAAAACGATACTCGGTGAAAACGCATGGCACTCAATGTTAAAGCAATTAAAAAGATATATTTTGAGACAACGCCGATTCTTCTTTTGACAATTGTGGTCGAAGT
>WAPZ01000424.1 GCA_015520535.1 Candidatus Heimdallarchaeota archaeon | reverse complement strand
CTTGCCATGGAGTATTCATGTGTTGATGAACAGTTATATAATCTTATTTCCTTTACCGTTGGTGCTATTTTTTTATAATATGATGAATAGAGTATTGCGGCCGGCGGCATATAAACGAGATTCGGATTTTTTTTGGAACGAGCCCCGGTACAAAAGGATGGCATCTTTTTTCATTGGCTACCCAACAAAAGTGGAGACATTGGTCCAGAGAAACCCATGGAAGTATGATTTTTTAGAAAATTATATTGAAGGAAAATGGAAATTTAATTTTACAGTCGGGTTGGGGGAAGTTGAAGAGGATTTAACGCGTAGACAAGAGTTATTGGGACATGCACTAAAAACAAATCGTGAATACGTGTGGGTACAGCCGTCAATACCGTTCATTTTTGCTTTTTGGTGTGGAACAATAATTTCCATTTTTTTAGGAAATATTGTGCTGTTATTGTTTTATGTGATTTTTGTGTGAAAAGAGCTGAAAGAAAAGACTTATAAACGTAGAAAGAGAATAAATTAAAAGAGAAAATTCCGATAAAATCCCAAATTTAATAAAGGATGAAAAAAAAATTAATATTGGCAAAAACTAAATATATGGTATGAGTGAAAACATGATTAAAAATGGTGAAGGAAAATGAGCTTAGAGTTACAAGGAAAAGACATCGACACAATGGTTAAGGAGATTCAAGAGCGTTTTGGAATCGTGGGTCGCGAACGGGAGCTGCGTAAATTGGTATTAGCGCGGCTGAGTAAGCGACATGCGGTGATTGAAGGTCCAGTCGGTGTGGGTAAAACCACTTTAGCCCATGCAATTGCCGAATATTTTGATCAAGGCTTTATTCGGATTGATGGGGACGAGCGCTACACCGAGACCAAACATTCATAGCACCGTCAGTGTGGTGCTATGGATGGGTTACATTGGTGGGTCACTTTGAGCCACCTTTGGTTGTAGCGCACGGCTGGACACGAGACGCCTTTGTTCCCGGACCACTTACTCGCGCTATGGAAAGAGGCTCTGTGTTATTCATCAACGAGGCAAACCGCCTAGTTGAAGGCACACAAAACGTATTATTACCAGCATTGGATGAAGGAATCCTTCATATTCCAAAACTAGGGACGATCAAAGCTAAAGAAGGATTTTTTGTTATTGCAACTCAGAACCCCGAGTCATACATTGGAACTACCATCTTAGGGGAAGCATTGCGCGATCGATTTGTATGGGTCAAACTAGACTACCAAGACTTAGAGAATGAAATAGAAATCGTCCGCCAAAAAATCAAAGGGCATCCCAATGCAGAGAAAATTGCTGACATTTCCACTAAGGTCACGCGTTTTACCCGAGTCCATCCTGATGTCCGACGTGGCGCTTCCATCCGTGGCGCAATTGATATGGCGCAATTATTAACGTTGGCAAATTCATTGTCGAAAGACGTAGTCGCTGATATCGCCATTATGGCACTGGCGTCAAAGATTGATTTAGAAGATGGGGTAGAACGATCCGTAGAACAAATCATCACCGAAATTGTAGAAAAAGTCTTTAGTGGGGAAGAACCGGATTTTTTATAAGAGGGTCCTCCTCAGCCAGACAACAAAAGCAAATACGGCTTTTTGGAAAAGTCAAAGATGAAGAACTGGCAGAAGCCGCTATAATGGCTGGGGAGGCACTACCTAAACTGGATAAGTTAGATAGGGCATCTGTTCAACGACTCACGGAAACCGCAATCGAGTTTGAAAATCTCCCGGCGTTAATGTCTCTGGCAAAAATCAACAAATACGCCGTCGTTCAAAAGCTCACGATGGAAAACATTCAGCGCCTAGGAAGAATTGCTGGAAAAGGCGGCGTCATCACACCACAATTATATTTTATCACGCGTGGACTTTTAGACCCTAAACGAAAACGTATCTTCCGTCGCTTGGCGCGTGAATCATTGTTACGGATGTCACTTCGGATTGCGGGACAAGGACTTCGTGGGGATATTCCTAAAAGAAGCGAATTTTACGAGCCGGGAATGGAGATTGACCTAGATGCAACTATTGACCTCATCATCGAAAAATATGTCACTGACATACCAATTCTCTCACCACGGGATCTCGTTTACATCGAAAAACGCGAACGAAAAAAATCCGGTGTATTAATTTTAGACACTTCCGGCTCAATGATGGGTGAACGAAACGTTAATGCAGCTTTGACAGCTGCAGTCGCTGCGTATGCCATGCGTCGTGATAAATACGCCGTAATAGCCTTTAATACCAAAGCTTATGTCATTAAAGACGTCAATGAAGATAAAGATATCGAAGACATCGTGGATCGAATTTTAGATCTTGAAGCCGTAGGCTATACGAATATTGAAGATGCCTTAAAAAAAGGCTTAGAACAGTTAAATAAAATTAAAGGCCGCTTTAAATGGGCAATCTTGATTACAGATGGGGCTTATAATCAAGGACGCGATCCACGACCACTCTGCAAATACTTT
Organism: Candidatus Heimdallarchaeota archaeon; assembly: GCA_015520535.1. Lineage (GTDB taxonomy): Archaea > Asgardarchaeota > Heimdallarchaeia > Hodarchaeales > S146-22 > S146-22. Next base: position 360 of record WAPZ01000424.1, on the reverse strand, counting down.
GAAAAACTTCATGTCATTAACCTTCCCGGGAAATCATGGGGACGACGCGTCTGTCAGGATTTGGCACGTCTTGGCGGCGGGCGATATGTCTCTGTACAAAGCTATCAAATGGTTCCACGCGTCCTCATGCGAGTGCTACATTCTCCATGGTGAACACTAAAAAAAATGCCTTTCTCTTTTTTTTCCCCTTAAATGAGCCAAAACTTGATAGCATGCGAATCCTTTTACGATTTTTAAGAAAAAATCCGCAATAAAATTGCCAAATAAAAAATAATTAAACTACTTATTTCACTTTTTTATTTAGAGAAATTCAATTGGAGGGCTCTTGAAATAAGAATCTTAGTTGCCATTCCTTTATGG
>WAPZ01000423.1 GCA_015520535.1 Candidatus Heimdallarchaeota archaeon | reverse complement strand
GTATTTCAACATTGAAAGTTGTAACTCTTCTTGTCTTGTTTACATTGAGTCTTTCAGCAATTGTGATGACTCCACAAGCACCTACATTCCAAACAGACCGCCAAATAACTACCACTACCACCTCCAGCATAGATCAAACCACAGCACCAACGGAATCATCAGTAACACAGCGAGGAACACAACTTGAACAAATTGCCAAAACATTAGCCAATTCAGAAAAACAACTAAGTTCTGATTTGGAAACATTCATCAATACTGGTGAATTGTCACCACGCGCCGTGGTTGGCATTGATGGAAAACCCTACGTCTATGCTCTTTTGACTGTAAATACAAAACAGGAACTTGCCTCTTTTGTCCAGCAATTCAATTTAAGAACAGTTGATCAAGTTACTGAGACTCTCTATATGGTTAGCGGCTTTATGGACCGCGAAACTGCAGCTAAATTATCTGGAAACCCCTATGTTAATTACGCGTTTCTTGATACACGCTTTTTCCCGAGAGAAAACCTTAAAGACACTCTTACACTTAATAACGGTGGACCAAGAGTCGGCGGAACATATGTTCCCGGTATTGAACCCACTCTAAATAATGCACGCGAACAACTAAATGTGAACACCGGATATAGTGAGAGTCAATATAACGGAACTGATATAACCGTCTCTATTGTTGATACGGGAACTGATTTTGGAAACCCCGACATTTCAGACGCATTAGCTACTGACGAAAATGGTTATCCATTATCCGCTGACCTTGGTGGAAGCAATATCGGACTAACACCCGTCTATTTCGATTATGATGGTGATTTTGCACAAACATGGTTAGAAATGAATAGTAAATATTATCTCGACATGACTGATGTCGACGACTTTGACATGTGGATTGCTGTCTTTAACGGACTCTTCCCAGCATCACTCATCCGTGATATTTTCGAAATCGGTTGGCCGGGTAATTTCAGCGAAGCTTTCAATCAATCATATTTCAACATAACGGGACAAGACATTCCTAGCATGTATAATATAACTGACTTAATCACGAACCTCGATAGCACATACAATATCCTCAACAATAATGAAACAATCTTCTCATTTGGTATCACAATGGAGCGCTTCTATGGCAATCCATGGACCAATTACCATATCTATTACACCCTATTAATTGACGTTGAAGGTGACGGCATATTCGATGGAATTGTGGTCGACTTTGACACTTCATACTGGGCAAATTGGTATATGATGACATACGTTTATGGAAGTGTAGATCCTGCTGACTTTAACATCACTGAACTCGGCGTCGTCCCGGACTTTGACTTTGGTGATGAAAGAATCGTATGGTGGGACTCCTCAAAATGGCCCGCCTCAAATGGACCTAAAGATAACCCTGCTTACTGGGTTTTAGGAAGAGATTTCAATGGTGACGGCCTTTACGATATTAGTTTAGGATCTCTTGCAACCGTTTATGATCAATATGGTCTTATCACTGATTACACCCTTCAGAGAAATCATGACAATGTTTATGTCCGTGGAATTGACCCCTTAGGCCGTGGATTCGGTTTTATGTATGACTTTAATGGCCACGGAACTTCCACCGCATCTGACGTGGCAAGCCGCGGAAAGGTTACCTATCCTCTCTATTCAAACAGTAGTCTAGAGTTTGGCGATATTCTAGGCGAATTTGACCTAGACATTAACACGACACTACCTGGTATCGCTCGTGGAGCAAAAATAATGGCATTAAACTTCCTAGCTGCTGGAAGTGTATTCCATACCATCCGTTATCAATTAGGTTGGGAACTTCAATACCAACTTGAGCTCGGTGGCGTCATTTATTACCGACAAACCGGAAATCATATTGTCAATATCAGCAGTAACTCATGGGGTTATATTGACACATTCGCATACGGACTCCCAGGACTTGACTACATTGGCAATTATATGGATTATCTGGTTGAAACAAATGTACTCAATGGTATGGACGGCACCTTATTCGTAGTCGCGGCCGGAAATGAAGGACCTGGAGCTTCTTCTGTCCACAACCCAACACCACAATTAGGATTATCAGTGGCAGCAAGCACAGATAACCGCTTCAGAGTTTATTATGCTGACACTGATCAACCAACTGGATTCCCAGCTCCATTCACCAGTATTGGACCTACTTTTGCTGGTAGTGTGGAAATCGATGTTATTGCACCTGGAGCCTTCAACTTTGCGCCTGCACCCTTGTGGTATATGAACGATTATCAACTCGGAATGATTGCCAATTCATCATACCAGCTATTCGGTGGTACAAGTCAAGCTACACCACTAACAGCTGGTGCACTTGCTGTAGTATGGTCAGCTAACCCAAGCCTCGACTTCCTTACCGTAAAAAGAATCATTAAAGTAACTGCAACTGACTTAGGCTTCGCACCAACAATTCAAGGTGCTGGTTTGGTAAACGTTTCTGCTGCAGTACAATTAGCACGAGAGCTTGCAAATGATGCGGGCTTTGAAACCAGATACTTTGACATCCATGATAACAGCTTCAGTTACAAGAACATAGCTCTCTACCGTTCCGGATTCAAAGACGGTAGAATAAACGGATCAGACTTTGAACTCAATCCAGGCATTCTCTTACCCGGTGATAAAGCCGAATTTAACCTAACTGTCAATGCAACTACTGGCATAACTGGCTACCACACCGAATTCTTCAATGAAACTGCCGTCGTAAGTAAAACACTTACAACCGATGAGGCTGTGATTGAGTGGTGGAATATGTCTGATGGCCTTTATGGACCTGACCTCATGGTTCAATGGTTCCCATTAAACGACACAAGGATTCCAAATGAATGGAGCGCGTCAAGTACCAAATTTATCCGCATGGATATTGCATTAAGCAGCCCCTTAGGTGCAAGAGGTAGTTTGCGACTCCTCGGTTGGACAGATAAAAACGCCGACGAAAAGATTCAACTAGAGAACCTAACTAACGGACTCAGCGACGCTGCTGACGACGAAGTGCGCCACTTTACTTATGCAACTGGCTACTATGTCTATTCAATGTATGTAAACCCCAGTTTGTTCAATACGAACGAACTTCCAGTCTTAGCATTATATGACGTTCCAGAAGATGGCGTAAATGTGACCATTCAATATCACATCTATGAAACGGAAACCAATTGGGATATGGTCTCCTTTGATGCTACAAATGGCAACGGTACTATAAGTGTACCTTCTGGTACCGCACCTGGATTCTATCAAGGCTTCTTAATTGTCCACGGTGCAGCCACTGAAGACCGAGCATGGATACCAGTCAGTGTGACCGTTGGTGACGTCTTTACCGCCAAAGGCGAAAGCAAATTAGTAGCTGATGGAGCGGTCAGCGGTCCTCGCGGACTTGTCGATCCTGGCTATCTCTATATGGATATGCTAGGCGGCGATGCTGGCGACATCCGCTTCTATCCATTCTTTGTCAGTAGTGCAATCAATGACACCGAGCCAACATATCTTCTAATAAAAGCTGAAAACCTCGGCATGGCCGATCTTGAAATTGCACTATTCGATTACACAGGTGGACTTCTAGCTGAAGAAAGATATAGCGATGGACAAACACAAGACGGCAAAATAGTTCTCTTATTCGACATGACAGACGTTCTATATGCATATTCACCTTGGTTCTTAGTAGTACGTAGTATGTTCTTAACAGAACCTCTCGATTTGACGCTTAACGTGACATTAGGTGACGATAGCTTGTTACCATCAGTAACATACTCCTTTAAAGACGGTGCCGGCAATACGATTAGTGACGGCACTACCTTAAAAGGTCCAAATGCTAAAATTGCATGGACATGGGCTGACGACGGAAACCCAGACTTTGAATACTCAGCTACGCTTTCGATCTTATCTGGTGCAGAAATTTACACCGAAGATACCTTTGCCACTCCACCAACAACTGGAACATCAATCGACGCTTGGGTATCACGCGAATTTAACCTTGGTGATCCTGTCACATGGATGGGCGGTGACCCAGACGATGAAGTTGACTTTGACATTGCAATCTTTGCACCCTCTTCAGGTGTGAATCCAAGCACCTATCCAGTTGGTAGCGATGTTCCATTCTCAGCTGCTGTAAGCTATGGTGCAACTGCTGCCAACATTGAAAGCGGCTCATTCGTTGCAAAAGAAAGCGGAACATACTGGATTGCCATTGACCAATGGGGTGGCGGCGGTGATGAAGACTACTTTATCTTTACCTCAAACCTCCAAGGCCCAACCTTTAGTGCAGCAGCAAGTGGTAGTGTAGATACGCAAGCTGATCTTGATCTCAGCGACGGAACGTATAAGATCACATTAGATGTAGCCACTGGAAGTAACTATCCATTAAGTTTCAGTGTCAGTGATGTCACCATTGACAACTATATTCCACCAACCTTAACAGTTTCAACGCCCGAAAACGATACAATTAACGTACCTCGAACACTCGGTGAAACTGCAAGTGTAGACTTTGAATGGTCAGTCAGCGATCCAAACAACGACCTCTTAACAATTACAATACAAATAGCCGATTACAAGCCTCCAGAAGGCTCAGACCTTAGAAACTATCTCTCACATACTGGCAGTGAAACAATTTATATTGATATCACAGGAGCAAATGGCAACTTTACATGGGATCTTAGTGACTCAGTTAAATTCCCACAAGGTAATTACACCATTGAAATCTTTGTAGATGACGGCACATTACAAGGTGGCATCAGTAACGTCGTAACCTTCAAAGTCAATGTCTTCGATATCTTACCAGAAATCAAGAAAGCTCCGAGCCCAGGATTCGAATTATTTGCGGTCTTACTTGCGGGCTTTGTCACTGCACCAATAATTGTCTATCTACGCAAAAAGAAAATCTTATAATTGAATAAATAATTTTTCTTTTCTATTTTTTCTATTTTATGGATTTTATTTTAAAAGGAAAACTCTTTTTTGTGTTTAACATTTTTTCTAATTTAGCGTCAATAAATAACATAATAATGTGGCGTTTTTCACTGACAATATGTTGTGTATGCGTATCTCAATGCGACTCTAAGGATTTCTCCGTGCCAAATGCCACCATTATGTTTTTTATGTCACTTTTAGAAAGTGTTATATGAAGCTGGGGTTAAATTGTCCGCTTAACTGGTAACAAAACGCAATTTCAACAGTTATTAGCGGAAATTTGATGAAATCACCCTAGTGGAAAAACGTTAGCAATATACTGAGGTGAAAAATTTGGTAATGTTAGATACATTGGCTAACGCACTGTCCACTATAAGAAATGCTGAAGTTCTGGGAAAAAGTGAAGTGTATATTAGACCCGCAAGTAAATTGGTAATGAATGTCTTGAAGGTTATCCTAGATTACGGATATATTGGACAATTTCGCTTTATAGATGACGGAAGAGCCGGAGTTGTACATGTTCAACTACTCGGGAGAATTAATGAAATTGGTGTCATAAAACCGAGATTTCCCGTAAAATATCGTGACATCGAAAAATGGGAGAAAAAGTACCTCCCCGCACAAGATTTTGGAATTATCATCATATCTACCGATCATGGTGTAATGTCACATTACCAAGCCAAAGAAAAAAGAATCGGAGGCCGTCTGTTAGCGTACGCCTATTAAACGCTTAAGTCAAAGATTATTAATTAGTATTACGATAACTAACATTTGCGTGTCATAGTTCTCAAAGAAAAGTGAATAACAAGTAATAAAGTAAGAAAGGACGTGAAAATAATGGTTAAACACGTATTTTTTGAAAAAGAAGTTCCAATACCAGAAAACGTAACCGTAAAAGTTGATGGAATGACAGTTCACGTAAAAGGACCAAAGGGCGAACTGACACGAACATTTGACTTATCCAAATGTGTAATCGAAATGACTAATAACAACACCCTCCGTATCTATAAAACCTTCATTACAAGAAAAAAGGATGCCGCCGCAGTTGGAACCATAGCTGGCCACATCAAAAATATGTTTAAAGGCGTCACTGAAGGCTACAAATACACCTTAGTCATGGCAAGTTCACACTTTCCAATGACCGCCAAAGTTGATAAAGCCAAAAGCGCTGTATATATTGAAAACTTCTATGGTCGAAAAGCCCCAATCATCATACCCGTGAACTTGAAAAATATCGATATAAAAATCAAAGGAAAAGAGATTGAAATCACCGGCAGTGACATTGAAGCCGTCTCACAAGCAGCTGCTAAAATCACAGAAGCCACACGTCTAAGAGGTCGATTGGCTAAAGACCCCACTGTATTCCAAGATGGTATCTATTTAAAAGCAAAAAGCTAAACCTTCTCAGTTGGCTTAAAACATAAAAATAAAAATTAAAGGTAAAAACTACTTTTTTACCTTTTTCTTCTTAATTTTAGCAATTGATCCCAATGTAGCGCCCTCATCTGATATTAAATCTGTATCAAGGGCTTCAACATCAATTTCTGGCGCCTCATACAAAGTAATATTGAGAAACTTTTCTAGTTTTTGAACTAAGGCACGATCCGGTATCATCTTTCCCGATTCCACGCGCTTTATAACGCCTTCAGTTTCTTTAATCTTCATTGCTAACTCTCGCGTCGTGAGACCCAAACGTTGACGCGCTGAACGAATAACATCACCATAATTTTCTTTCAACACTTGATCTTCCAATGTAGATCGTGAAGAACGCCGAACCCGTGGGCGTGGGGGTGGAGAATATGTTCTTGGAAACCCGTGACCGCTACTCTTCTTTTTCTTAATTTTCTTTTTATTTTCCGTTTGACTCGTATTCGAAAGAATAGGTGTTCCAAACTTCGCACATTTTTTACACACATACATTTCAGCGCCTTCTAAGGCCACTAACGTTAAGGAACCTTCCGCTCCGCACATCTCACATGTGCCAAAGGGCAAATTGTTTACACTCCTTTAATCTAGGTTTTGTAATCCTAGTTATTTTCATGAATACACCCGCATTTTTCCTATAAAAATCTAACTGAGATAAGTTCCGCATAATACAAACTACATATTACACATTGGTTTTCTGCAAAACTAACATAACTAAGAAAAAAGAATAATTAAACGTCATAGTACCGAATTTTCTTAGTTTAATGACCTTTTACCAAAGAACTCGCCAAAAAACGAAAGTATGAATTTCGCAAAACTGTGGTTTTGCGAACTATAGTACCACGCGGTAATACAAGAAAAGATAAATCCCTTTTTTTCATGAATTTAATCAGAGAAATGGTGCTTTATTTGATGTTGGTGGAATTTTATGACACAGATTACAAATCTTCGCAAAAAACATGAGCAATTCAAAAAAAACACAATTATGATGCTGTCTACTATTATCAAAGATGGTCGATTTTGGATAATTGTCTTAAATATCCTTATACGAATCTTAGTGACACCAATTGGTCCTTTAGTGACATCGGATTTAAAAAGAAATATTTTCTATGGTGCTGCGTTTTGGAAATTGGGCTTTAAAGTTTATGACTTGAAGCCACTAGAAATTGACCCTAGTTTTTCCATTACCGATCCCTTAAGCGGAAAGTTATCGTGGGATAACAATACGTATGATTATCCATGGCTTCACCTCTTGTTTTTTGCCTTTGTATCACTCGTTCCCTTCCCGATAATTGCCACAAAAACGGTTTTTACCTTTATTGATATTGTAAACTTTCTTTTGCTTTATATGCTGGAGAAAAATCGGCTATCATCTCCCCTTTATACGCTAACACCAACATTAAAGAAAAACACGCCCAGCCACATGACTTCAGCATCAACATCGCGAGTAGCTTATATAAGTTGGCTTTATCTTTTCGTAAGCATTATTTTCAGCAATATTGAAGGACAAGTAATATCTATAGAAGTGCTCACTTTTTTAGTAGCTTATTATCTTTACCGTCATGAAAAGACTCGACTTGCCAGTTATCTGTGGATTGCCTTAAGTTTTCATTGGAAATACTTAACCATTATACTTTTCCCTACATTTTTAATCATTGATGCCACACGAATTTGGCTACAGCACAAAGATATACAACAAATTTTCCAAGAAATGCTTAAACCTATTGTCCTAACCATTGCCGTACTAATAGGTATGTCTATTCCACCGTTTCTTCAATCAAGATATATTCTGAATTCTCAATTTTTCATTGGTTTTCAGTATGATGTCAAACCATGGAGTCCTTTTTATATTGGAACCTTAATGCCCGCGGCGTTTTTCATGTTAGCCTATTGGCTTTATACGATTTATGTATGGATAAAACCTTTATTTTCAACCCATATTCAGTACAACACATTTTGGAAGACGATAATCGAAGAATCCGACCATGAAGTCATTGCGTTGATTCTAGTTCAGATATTTTTCCTTTTTATCTATCGCTTTGCAATGCCGTGGGCGTGGTTGTACTTTTTCCCCGTGATTGCCAGTCTCGAGCCTAAAAAACGACGTACCTTATTTTTCATATACGCTATTACTGCATTTATCGGTGCAATAAATTTCATTCAACTGACCGTCACATTTGCCGGATTCATTGACATATTGCAGCATGGAATATGAATGAAAGCACAAAGAAAAGAATGAAAAGAAAAAAGATTTTTTCTTATCCTTTATTTTTTTGCCACATAAGGATTTGTTTTTATGCAATTTTTAAGAAGACTCGCTGCATCAGAATCTAAAAACCAAATTGGTGGCTGATTTGTTGGATTTACCGCCTTTGCTGGATAGTTCAATGGATCAACATTTGTACAATGAATTTTTTGAAGAGTTTTGGCTTTTTCTTTCCCGGTTACTAAAAACCATACTTGTTTTGCATTATTGATTACCTTCAGTGTGAGCGTCATACGATAAGTGTCCAGTTGTGGCACAAAAAGCGTCATGACCAAATTTGACGATTGAAACACTCTTTTGGCAACATCACCGGGAAAAATTGATGCCGTATGTCCATCCGCGCCCATCCCAAGAAAAATTAGGTCAAACTCCGGAATTTGTCTTGCGGCAAGTCCAAAAACTGAAAGTATTTCTTGTTCATACTTTTGTGCCGATTTTTCTGGTGTTTCATGCAAAACCGGCATTGGATGCACATTTTCTTCTGGAATGGGAATATAATCTAACAGATTTTCTTTTAAGAGACGATAGTTACTTTCTTCATGTGTCGGTGGAACCCAGCGTTCATCAACTAAAAATATATGGATATACTTCCATGGTAAGGAGGAAAAGCGTAACTGCTGAAAAAACTTTTTTGGGGTTCGACCGCCAGAAAAGGCAATTGTTACATAAGAATGTGTTTTCAACAATGCGTCAACATATCGTTTTGTTCTTTCGACAAGGATTTGAAGGAGCGCTTCTGTAGACGACTTTATGACAAATTGCGATGGGGACATTATTCATCCGCACCTAAAGGATACCATTTTCTACCATCACGTTCAATGAATTCATCCGCTATCTTAGGGCCATCCGTTCCGGCTTCATAATTGGGGAATTTTGGCGGCGGATGTCGCTTCCATCCTTCCAGAATGGGCATGATTACACGCCAACATTCTTCAACTTCGTCTTGCCGTATAAAGAGTTTTGACTTGTTACGCATGATATCTAAAAGAAGACGCTCATACGCGCGAGGTTCCTTTCGTGTACTTTCTGACTCGTGACTTTCTAAGATGAGACGCTCCATTTCAGAATCAATCCCTGGTGGTTCCCAATTTACTTTAAGAATAATTTTTCGTTCGGGTTGAAAACGGATAATAAGTAAATTGGGCTCCGGCAACACTTCACGATCACGAAATGTTCCGAAAAGTTCTGTTCTAAATTGAATGACGACTTCACCGACCCTTTTTCTTAGGCGTTTTCCTGTCCGTAAATAAATTGGAACACCATCCCAACGATCATTCGCTATTTCAAGTTTTAAGGCTACATATGTTTCTACGTTTGATTTTGGATCGACTCCATTCTCGGAACGATATCCGACAACCACATGATCACCAGACTTTGGCGTAACTACTCGACCCGCGTCATATTGTCCACGAACGGTATATTCGTTAACTTTAGCCGGATCGATCCGTTTTATCGAACGAAACAATTCAACCTTTCGATCACGGATCGCATCGGAATGAAGGGACGTCGGTGGCTCCATTGTGATTAAAGCCAGAATTTGAAGTAAATGACTTTGAACCATGTCGCGCAGTGCTCCCGTTTGTTCAAAATACTCTGCTCGTTTATCTACCCCAATGGTTTCTGCTACGGTAATCTGAATATGGTCAATGTAACGGCGATTCCAAATCGGACGAAACATAGTATTTGCCAGACGGAAGATTAAAAGATTCCGGACTGATTCTTTCCCTAAGTAATGGTCAATACGAAAAATTTGTTCCTCCGCAAAAAAACGCCTAATTTTTTTATTTAGGGTAATTGCGGACTCAAGATCCAGCCCAAACGGCTTTTCAATCACTAAACGCGCCCAACCATGATCCAATCCTTTGTTCAAATTATACTCGCCAAGATTCTCTACAATGGTAGGAAAATGTGACGGCGCGGTTGCCAAATAAAAAATCAAATTCCCATTACAGTTCCATTGATCGTTTAATTCAATTAAAAGTTCTCTTAAACGACGAAAAGAATCTTTATCATATAAGTCCGCCTGAATCGAATAGAGATGTTCCTTAAATGAATTCCAAAGCTCTTGGCTCCTTAAATCTCCATAATTTTCAATACCACGCTCTATCCATGCATGTAAACTTGCACGTGTGGCAATACGTCGACTAAAACCCACCACGGCAAAATTTTCTGGCAGATAACCTTCCGCAAACAAATTATACAGCGAAGGCGCAATTTTTCTCTTCGTTAAATCGCCAGAAACGCCAAATATAACTAAAATAAAGGGTTCCTCAACTTTTTTCATCTAACTGCTCACCCAACTCGAACCGCTAATATATAATATACTACTCTACTCTGGGATGCCATAAGAACTGTGATTTTTTGACTGGTGGCAAGTACTGGCTGTACACGTCTTTCCTCTACTCGATTCTTTATGAATGAATAAGGGTACCCACGTTTTCACCACGTATGGCTTTTTCAATCGCATCAATATCCTTTCCAACCACCAAAATCGGAATGTTTGAACGTTCTGCTATTTTAGCTGCAATAAGAGTAAATGGCGCACTAGAACCCGAACCAATTGAATATGAACTCACCAATTCAAAAAATTCCTGATATGTCAGCTTTTCAAACTTTTTTGCTGAAGCATTTTTCCGAGGATCACTATCATAAATACCATCCACGTTCGTTACATTAATTAAACGACTGGCACCAAAATAATCTGCCGCAATCGCCGCATCCTCATCGGTCTTTAAACCTGTCAAATAACCACCAGAAACCGCAACTGGATACCTAGCCACTTGTTCTTTCAATTTTTCAAAATCATTAGGCAATGACGGCGAAACAATCTTACCCAACCCTAAATAATACGCCACTAATTGTGCATTGATCCACGTCGCCATTATTCCTATGTAATCACGTTGTCCTTCCGGCAAACCTGGAGGAAGCGCCTCGATATAATCACGCGCCGTTTTTCCGCCACCGCATACAATTACAAACTTCTCGCCTAACTCTACATATTTATGGATAAGCTGCGAAAATCGCATCAAAAACTCTCGATCTACGCTCCCAGGATTAATAACTGAACCACCAAGAGAAATAACAATCATTGTTCCAACCTCTATTCATAAAATAGAAAAACAAAGCAACAAAAGAAGAGTATGTTAAAACTGGTGCGCCGGCCGGGATTCGAACCCGGGTTACTGACTTTCTGCTCTTTTCAAAGGAAATCACGCCACCAAATTGGAATAAGCATTCCTTTTACAGATTGGAAGGCCAGAGTCCTAGACCAGACTAGACTACCGGCGCATGACATTAGTTCAAGGCTTGATGTGATGTTTTTCGTCAAATGAAACGTATCTTTGCATCGTTAAATAGCTTACTCAGCTTGCGGTATCAAGTATTGTGGCCCATTTTTGGAGGAATGAGCGCAAAATATCTTCGATATTTAAATTCATGCTGGTAGCGAGTAAAAAACTCGTGATGACCATACTGCTAACCTCTTGATGAATCTTTGCGTTTAATGTATGGTTTGGGTCGCTGATTTTTCGGATCAAATTAATGGTTGTCATTTTAAGGGGATGCGGAAGTGAGTCTAATAGATCTGGGCGTGAGAGAACGAGCGAAATCAGATGTTTAAGCCGTTCTTGTAATGGGGTAAAATTTTGAAACCACTCATTATACATAATTACTCACCCTTTTTCTCAAATGAAGGTATAAAATGGTATTATATTAATCTTTCGCTGTTTAGTTGAAGTGGATTTTTTGATATGTGTTGGCGTTAGGGGTAGATCTTTGGAAAAAAAATCAAATATTGTCGGTTTTCTGGTGTGCTCCAATCGAAATGATGGGGTCAGTGTCTGGCAAAATGCGTTGTATTTTGACATATAATTGGGTTTACGGTTAACAAATTCCGATAAAGAGAAAATAAAGGGTGTTTTCACGAAAATGAAGCATTAAACGGAAAAATCAAGCGGCTGTATAAACCTTAAAGAAAACATTTAAAAAACTCTGCAGACATAGCGTTGAATTGAAAAGGAATAGTGATGATAATTTTATTGTCGCCATACACAGTTGGTTGGAAGGAGCTGTTTTCAGTTGGACATTTTTAATTTAATCTTAATTGCATTAGTAGTGGCATTGATTTACTATTTTACCGTGGGGAAAAAAAAGAGGTTACAGCGTCGTTTACGTCGAGCAGAACAGTTAGAACGTCAACAGCGCTATTTGGATGCGTTGGAGGAGTATTTGGATGCTGGGCTTGACTATGCAACGGAATTTATAATAAGAGCGCCGATGGAATTTCAGACGCTTTTACATCAACATATTAGAAAATATGTCAAGCCGAGTGAGCTTCGAAGTTCTTTTCTCAAATTAGCAAAAAAGTTTCAATACCGCCGTGATATAGCAAGTGCTGCGACTGCCTATCTATTTGCGGGATATCCAAAGCGTGCATTAGATCTTTATATTGCAGCGGGTGGCCC
>WAPZ01000422.1 GCA_015520535.1 Candidatus Heimdallarchaeota archaeon | reverse complement strand
CACAAAGGTAGAAAAAAATGCAAAAAATAGATCCAACTAAAGCTATTGAGATTCGCCCCGGAGTATGGTGGTTGGGGTGGCCAGATTATGATGCGGGCTTTTCCAACAATCCCTATTTAATTTTAGAAGGAGAAGAAGCCATTCTTATTGATCCGGGTTCACGGTTAGAAGAGCATTGGAGTTGGGTGCGAAAAAAAATAGAATCCGTAATTCCAATCGAAAAAATCACAACAGTAATCGTGCATCACCAAGATCCTGATCTATGCGCAGCAATCCCACTCATTGAAGAAATCGTTGGCGTCGATAATTTTGATATAATTACCTCAGAAAGAACGGCGCTATTTATCCCATATTATGGTGTGCGAACGCAGGTAACAGCTATTACTGATGGTGATCGGCTAGAAATCGGAGAAAATGGCCGATATTTGCAATTTATAACAACACCATATCTACATTTTCCTGGCGCCTTTGTTACTTATGATTCAAAGGAAAAAATTCTTTTTTCATCGGACATTTTTGCTGGATTTTCTGTTAATTGGAGCTTATTTGCTGACGAATACTATGTGGAGGCTATTAAGACTTTTTCCCAACCATATTTCCCCGCTAAACGGCACGTTCTTAATTTTCTTAACAAAATTGCTAACCTTGAAATTGACTTAATTTGCCCACAACACGGGTCGATTATTCCAAAAGAAAAAATCCCAGCTGCAATTGAGACATTACGTAATTTGGAGGTCGGAATATGGAAGTAAGTAGTAATAAGCTCTATGAATTTACAAATGTCTTAATTCAGCGAGGACTAGGAATTTTTGGTCCCGAAAAAATGAAAGAAATCTGTCAACAATCTGGAATCTTATTAAAAGACGATAATACTTTTGAATTTCAGACAAATGATTCACATGCCGTAATAAAAAAGCTCATTTTGAACTATGCAAAAAGCAATCTTCCCGCCAAAATGACAGCCGTTGCTTTAGCACGCCAATACGATATTCCACTACCCGAAGAGCTCTCGAAAAAAAGAAAATTACGATCACGTCTCTTGCGAATTTTCAAAAAACAATAAAAATTTCATTTTTTTGTATTTTTTTTCCTTATTTATCCATGATAATACATAAAAAGAAAATTTTTACTTGAAAAAGGAAAAAAAGATTATTAAAATTTATTTTTCTAGATTCTTAATGAAATACGGTATTTCTATGCGTGTTGAACTCCATTGATAGTAATTTGCCATGTCCACGTTCGTGATAAGGTATACGTTGGAATTGCTAGTAAAGTATAAAACTCCATGTTATAGTTTGATGGCGTGCCATCATATTGAACAAACCAGCCAAATCTAAACGTGACTGTGTTACCACTAGAAAGAGTGGTCGGATCTTCCATAAGAATGAAAGGATTTCCAAATAAATTAGCTTCATCGTATTGGGCGGTTAACGGTCCAACTTCGCTTATATAACCGCCCTCAGTAGTGTCTGAAAAATTCGTATCATCGTCTAAATAGATTTTACCACTAGTTGTATGCAAAACATGGATTGTAATGGATATTTCTTGCCAGTTAGTACCATCATTACTTCCTAATATAGTAAGATTGATGGCAACAGCTGACTCGGCAGTTTCACCACTTGGAGGTGTATAACTGGTGGCACTTCCTAATGTGCCAGAAAAGCTTGGCAGCCAATACGTGCCGTATGCGCCAAAAGTTGTTCCGCTACCATCTGGATCAAACGTATTACCAACTTTTTTGAAATATAACCAGTTGGTAGAATCTAAGCTGGAGACAGTTTCGCCGGTAACTGTTAAATAATAAGAAGCATTTACATTAGTTGTAGATTCATCAAAGGTTGCTTTGTCGGGACTGGTAGTCGCATCGTTTTCTGAATCCCAAACTTTTCTTGTTTCTCCACCGATAGTAGCACTATCACTTTGCGTGGCTAAATTAAGCGTGCCAAAAGCAATGGAACTATCACTGACGTTAAAGGAGACAGCACCTTGTACCGTTCCCGTGACACTGATATCAGCTGCCATTGACGGTTTTGCTGTCGGCATCATAAGAATTAATGTGATTAAAGCCAGGCTTGAAAACATCAATAGGTATTTACGTGTATTTTTCATACCTTTCCCTCTAAGAATTTTGTTACCATCATTATAATTCAGCACACTTTTTTTGAAAAAATCTGCTAATAAAATTGTTCTGATTTTGTTAATATGCTTTTTCATACATAGAAACAAGAAAAGATAGGTATGAAAATCACCAATAAAAGAATAGTTAAATGATTAGTCTTTAAAAAGATGTTTACTTTAAATAAAATGGAAAAAATGACGACTCTTATAAGGAAATATACTGGGAAACATTACTTTAGCTTAGGATGGTATGGAGTTGATACCAGGAAGACAATAAAAAATGAAAAAATTATACTTCTTCTTATGATATCTATTTTAATTGTTTTTTCCTTGACAAAATCCAGTTATATTTTTGCGCTGTCACGTTCTTTTCATGTCCAAAATGAGGGTCCCAGCTTTTCGGTTTCACCATTAACCATCCGAATGGGATTGTTGGAAAAGGGAAATACCTATACCTTTTCATTTATTGTGAACAATACGGGAGACAAAGATATAACGATAAAGATTACACCGGATCTGGCAACTGCAAATACTACAGATTGGCTGCGATTAGAACAAAGTCAATTGAGATTGGCAATCGGAGAATTTAAAAATGTAAGTGGTTCTATAAGTCTTCCAGCGACGGCAGCAGTCGGTTCGTATTTTTATCTTCTTTCTGTAGCATTGGTAAATGAAAATGACAATCAAATTGGCTTAGGAGTGGCACTCACAGTTACGATTTTGTATGCAATAAAAGGATTGTTATTTGATGTCAGTGTCACTGATTCCGTTCCACAAGAAGACTTACCGGTGGTAGTTTCCCTTCACAATTATGAAAGACAAAAAATTGTCAGTTTTACGCAAATAAAAGTGTTTCAGGGAGAGAGTCTTGTATTTGAGGATACGGGAAAAAATCTTACAATTGAAAGTTTTGGTAATAATGGATCAGCGGTGACTAATTTTATTGGTCAATGGATGTTTAATCTTAATACTACGTTATGGTCGGGCACATATCTTTTGTGGGTCAAATACTTTTATTATTTTGCTGAGAATGAAAGTTATGAGGATGCAAGAACGTATTTAATTCAAAAACCTTTTTTAGTGGGAACGATTAAAGGTTCAGTTTCGGTGGATGTTGTTTTTCCTAAAAAAACGTTTGAGCCGGTTGTGATAACGTTTACTATCCATAATGAAGGAACCCTTCCCTTAGGTGTCTTAATTAATGCAAGTTTGCGGGAAGAAGCAACCAATCAGAGTTACGGAAATGTTCAAAATTATTACACCTCAGTGGATCCTTTAACGACAAAAGAAGAGAAATTTGTTATTATTCCAGAAATTGTAGGAAATTACAGTTTAATTTTGGAATATTCCTATGCGGGAAAAAAGGAACGGACAATTCAGCAGCTGAGCATTGTAACAGAAGGAACATTGCCCATAAATGGTGGGACACTCACATCAAGTAAAAATGGCAATTTCATACCCGCATTGACATCGACTCAACCACCAAATTTATTATTATCGCTTGTTTTTTTAGCGATTGGGATCCTCTTAGGAGTAAGTGGCAATGTCTTGCTCTATAAAAAGAAATTTAGGCAAAGCAACATCCAACAAACACAAAGTGCTAGAAGCCGACCAGCAAAAATATTAGCGTGGCTCGTTTTGCGTCCTGATGGAACTGACTTATATGGGAGGAATTTTGCCACAATTGATGAATTCAAAACCACTCTCCTTTCCGGTCTATTGTCTTCTATTATAATCACCATTAATAATTTTACTACCGAAACACCGGTGTTCCAAGAACGGGTTGCATTAAAACGCTTTGATTTTGGAAATTATCAGACATTAATACATTATGGAAAATATATCTGGAGCATATTGTTTCTCACACGCGGAGATATTACGCAATTAGAGGATGTTCAGAAAGAAATCGTTCAGTACATTGAATCACAAAGTCAAGACATGTTTACCCAGCGACGTCTCATTGATAGTGCAGAATTAGGAGAAATTTGGCTTCATTGTGAAGAAATGCTGAGACCATATCTCTATTGATGATTAATTATTGAAATCGGAAAAATGAACCATAATTAATGAGTAACAATCGAACAAATGCTAAAGTAGATGAAAAGACGTAGGCAAAAAAACGCGATGAGCGAATTAATTGAGGGGATATTAATTGAAAAAATACAAGGAATACACGCTCAAAATATGTCTGTTAGGAGATCCAGCAGTTGGTAAGACGTCTTTAAAGAATCGTTTTTTAGGAAAGGGCTTTTCTAACACATATGTAACCACGATTGGTGTGGATTTTTCAATTAAGAGATATTTGATTCATGATACCTATTATATTACGTATCAAATTTGGGATATTGCGGGACAGCACCATTTTGAAAGTCTGAGACCCAGTTTTTACGCCGGTGCAAAAGGAATTTTAATGATTTTTGACATTACACGGAAAGAAACCTATCAAAATGTGCCAAATTGGTTACAACAATTATGGAATATTGAAGGACCACTACCGATGATTCTCATCGGGAACAAAGCTGATCTCCGCGAACAAGGGCTTGCACAGGTAGCACCAGAGCAAGGAGAACTCTATGCGGAAATGCTTTCCCAATCTATTGGCACTCCAGTTCCCTATATTGAAACATCAGCCCTTACCGGCTATCAAGTCAACAAAGCGTTTGAACAGCTGGCACTTCAAATAGTTCAAAAATTCAGCTAAAAGCGTGTGGCGGAGTAGATAACCATGAATGGGGACGAACCTCTGGACGAACCTCTGGACGAACCAGTTTTTAGATATAATTGGGCCGTTATATTTCAAAAAGGAAAACCATTTTGGTCATATCCCGAGAAAATTCCGGAAAACAAACTAGACGGGATTATACGCCTTAGTAAAGCCTTAACAAATTTAGGTGGCGATATTTTTGGCTCAGAAAGTCAAATAGGAATGATTAGAATTGAGGCTCCCTATTATTTGCTCCCAAGCATTCCCATTTTAGTTGCACGATTATCCGAAAACTATGAATTCTTTATTTCTAACCCAGAAGTCACCGCATATCTGCTAGAACTTTATAAATTGCCACAAGATTTGGAATTTCAGCTCAAAGGCTTTTTAGTCGGAGCCGCAATTCTCACGTATTCTCATTATTATGAATCCGCATTATTGGCGTCACGTCAAAAAACAATTGATCAGATCTTCCAACGCGCGTTACTTATGATTCGAGAGTTTACCGAAGAAGAAGCTGTAGTAGGAAACGGTATTTGCCAATTAAATGGACTAAGTCTTGCTGAACTTATTCTCTTCCACTATTATATCAAATTAGGAATGCTGGAAGAATATAAACCATTATCACCTAGTGAATGGTTTATCTGCAACCACATCCATGGAGTCCCAATTTATGCCAAATTTAATTTGAAATTATATGAAGAAACGATTCTTTCGGCACTCTTGGCCTCTTTTAGCATGTTTGCTGAAGAGGTTTTTGGCGGAAAACCCACTCAAATCACGTTTGGGGAAACACGAATAAAAAACCTCTATATGATTTGTGGCAATCAAACCGTTTGTGGCTTTACACACCCAGATATCTTTTTCACCACCGAAATGCAACGCATTCTCCCACAACTTCCAAGTGACGTCCGACAAGATATTAATGACAAACTCAAAGAGTTTTTAATTTCACGCCTACAAGAACGCCTACAATATAAGCTCCGCAACGCTACTGTGAATGACATCCTCAAACAAGAAAAAGTTGTTACCTTAGAAAAAAGCTGGTCCCTTGACTCTTTTACTTTAGACATTGCAGCCAAATATGAAGAATTACTCAAGTTTCTAACGTCAAATGACCTTGAAATAAAGCATACTATCGAAAAAAAGACGTCAAAGCGCCTAAACGTTTTATTTGTAGGCACCGAAGAAGATCTGACCACATTATATAAAATTTTAAGTTCAGATGGAACGCCACTTGAATTACCGCCGTTTAGGTTCGCACAAATACCAGATATCGAGTTTCAAGTGCTTCCATTTAATACCACCGTACAAAGCCTAAAAATTTCCATGCTCTTCCTCTTTTCTTCCAATGACTTCAAGCACACGCATTTTAAATCCGAAGTAGCCGATTCCGTCCATCTCTTATGTTCAATCTTCAATTTTAACGACCTTAAAACATTTAACCCAAGCATCCAATGGATAGAGACTTTTTGGAACCGATCTTCACAATTCAAGCCGGCGGTTCTTCTTGGAATCTTACCATCCGCATATCAAGAGCATCAAGTCGAGAAAAGTGAACAAAAAGGCGAACTTAATCCCATACAGCACGTTTTATATCATATTTCCATGTTTAAGCACGAAATACCACAAACACATAAGAAAAAATTCATTTTTCTGCCCTTTGATCCCACAATCAAAGAATTTAAAGACCTCCTTATTAAAAGTCTCATTATTCAATTTTTCTTCTAAAATCGTATAAAAACGACAATTGCCCCCTAATTTACTTATTATTCTGTTACATAATATTGTTCACAAAATAACAGAATGATAAGCGTATAAAAAAACTGTAAAACACTGAACTTTATTCCCACAATAGAACAAAGATCGTATACCTCGATCCATCAACATAATTTTCATTCATCGCCGGTTACCGCTTTCTTAAGGAGTTTCTGTAGTTTTCGAAGCTCTTCGTCGGAAAAAAGCTTAATTAAACGCTCAAATTCTTCCGGATCATCCAACAATTGTTTTATAACAAAAAAACGCTGTTTCAGTGTCAAACCTTGTAATTGCTCGGTGGTCAAACTACGCAACTGTTCCGGCGTCAGACCACGCAACTGTTCCGGCGTCAGACCACGCAACTGTTCCGGCGTCAGACCACGCAACTGTTCCGGCGTCAGACCACGCAACTGTTCCGGCGTCAGACCACGCAACTGTTCCGGCGTCAGACCACGCAACTGTTCCGGC
>WAPZ01000421.1 GCA_015520535.1 Candidatus Heimdallarchaeota archaeon | reverse complement strand
CGAAAATATCCTTAATATTTGTAAAATTGAGAAGATAAGAGAGATTTTACTATTTAAAAAAGTAATATTCGATTAAGGAAAGGCTAAAGATAAAATTGACGCTTTAAGAGAAGGATAAATGAGAATATAAAATTTCAAGGAATTACCGTGAAATTCTACATTTTGGGCAGAGTCTTATGGTTTTAAGTCTAAGTCTTGGGTATTCACGAACATACGTTGAAAAATAGTGTGTATGATTGGAACATATTAGTTTTCCGCAGAATTCACACTTATAATGATCCAAATCAGGTACTTTATTTGAACAATTTTCGATATAGCAGCTTACCATTTTCGTAATCATAATTTCACCTCTTATTTAAAGTGCTCTTTTGCAACTTTCAACAAATCGTGTTCTGTGACTAGCCCGAGTAATCTGCCATCTTTGACAACAGGTAAGGTTCCATGTGAATACTTTTCCATTGCAATTAAAACGTCTGAAAATGGCGTATCGGAATCCACAAATACCAGATCTTCAGCTTTTTTGGCAATTGTACCGACTTTATCAGAAAGAGGATCTTCACCACGCGAAATTCGCTGTTGTTGTTCTTTTTTAGCTAAATAATAGACGATATCGGTACCAGTTACTAATCCTTCGAGTGTTTCTTGCTCGGTTGTGAGAGCTAGTTGTCGAAAGCCGCCTTCTCCCATTAACTGGGCAGCATCGCGAATCGTAATACTAGGATCTGAGGTTATCTTTTTTGGACTTGCCAATTCAATAGCTGTGCGGTCTTCTTCCCATTCACCAAGCTGGCGATGTAAGGCTATTACAATATCGCGTGCCGTGACTATGCCCGCAAGTTTGACAGCTCCGTTCTCTTCATAAATTAAAAGGAGACTACTGATATCCCGGTCTAACATTGTCTGAGCCGCATGACCGATGGATGCTTCGGGATGAATGGAGACAACATTTGTACTCATGAAGTTTTTTGCCTTAATTTTTAGGAGTTCTTGAACAGTGTATTCCGGATTCCCAAATACTTTCAATAGATCTGAGATAGTTACTATTCCTTGAAGGACGGTTTTTTCAACAATTGGCAACCTTCTAAAGCCATTGGCATAAATTACTTCAATTAATTGTTCGACTGTCCAATTAGGTTCTGCCACAACCACTTCTTTTGTTGCAATTTCCCATACTGTTTTCATCTGCATCACCATATCGTTCATTCTTCCTTACAAATTGGCATTTAAAAAAATTATAGTGAATAAGAACACTTCGAGGTTGAAAATCAGACCAACATTTAAGTAAGGAAAGAATAATGAGCACATGACAATGAACAAAATAATTCCGTGATGAAAATGAAAAAAATACGGATAATAGTGGAACCAGAACTCTGTAAAGGGCAATTATGCCACATCTGTATCCAAGTTTGTCCCGTAAAGATCTTAAAGCCGTCAACTATTCCATCACGAATGGGAGGGATGATTCCGTATTCACCAACCCCTGAAAAATGTATTGTATGTAGAAAATGTGAATATATGTGTCCTGATTTTGCGATCAGCATTGAAGAAACTGTTGAAGAAGAAAATTTGGTGATTGAAAGATGAAATTTTTAGAGCCGGGTAAATATTTAATGTTAGGTGATGAAGCTTTAGCTGAAGGCGCAATAATGGCTGACTGCAAATTTGTAGCGGGTTATCCAATTACGCCTGCAAGTGAAGTGTTATCACATATTGCACGACGGTTTGTAGAATTTCCAGATCGTTTTTATGTTCAAATGGAAGATGAAATTGGTTCGATGGCGGCTATTATTGGTGCCAGTTGGGCGGGAGCAAAAGCCATGACAGCAACTTCAGGCCCAGGCTTTTCGTTGATGCAAGAAAACCTTTCATATGCCTATATGACAGAGACACCATGCGTAGTAGCTGTATTACAGCGTGGTGGTCCCTCAACGGGGCAACCAACATATCCGGCACAGCAAGAATTTTATCAAGCACGCTATGGTGCACATGGGGATTATGCGTCTATAGTTTTAAGTCCCTGGTCCGTCCAAGAGATGTTTGACTTAGTTATTGACGCCTTTAATTATGCAGAACGATATCGCGTCCCTGTAATCTTTTTAGCTGATGGTGAGTTAGCTCATATTCGTGAACCGCTTATAATACCACCAAAAGAAGAAATTAAATTAGAGACAAGAAAATTGCCCAGTAAAGTCCCATATCCAGCATTTTTACCAGACGACGATCTCATACCACCAATGCCACTACTGGGGCAAGGGCATAACGTTCTTGTAACGGGGTCCAGCCATGAACCGAGCGGTCTAAGAAATTATGACCCGAAGATTGCAGGACAATTAGTTAAACGGCTGCGTGATAAAATTGAAGTCCACAAGTCAGATATTTTTCAATATGAATATACGTCGTTCTCAGACCATGCGAAAAATCTGCTGATAAGTTTTGGTGTTACTGCCAGAATGACATGGGCGGCAGCAAAAAAACTGACGGAAAATGGTATACCTACGGACTTTTTACGGTTAAAAACTCTTTGGCCCTTGGATGATAATAAATTACGTCCAATAATAGAAGATAAAGAAAATATTTTTGTCGTAGAACTCAACTTAGGGCAACTTATTCGTGAGATCGAACGAATCATAAAAATTCCAACTATTAATCTTTTTGGCATAAACCCAAATACGGGAGCTCTCCTCAGCAGTAACGAAATTGCTGAACGTGTGAAAAAGATTGTAGGTGAGGTATGATGAGCCAAAAAACCGTAGTAAAGAAAAAATCGAATAAAGAGCTTCGTGAACGATATCTGAGACACTTAGCTACAAAGCTGTGTCCAGGTTGTGGGGATGGGATTGTAGCAAATGCACTTGTTCGTGCCATTGATGAATTAGTTGAGCGAGGAGAATTAAAGTATAAAGATTTAGTCGCAGTCTCTGGAATTGGTTGCTCTGGCTGGATCACGTCACCATACTTAAATGCAGATACCTTTCATACTACACATGGTCGAACGTTGGCTTTTGCTACGGGAATGAAAGTAGCTAATCCGCAGTTGAAAATCTTTGTTATCACGGGTGACGGGGATGGCGCAGCCATTGGCCTAAACCATTTATTACAAGCTGCACGACGCAATATTGATGTCAATGTGTTGCTAATCAATAATCAAATTTATGGAATGACTTCTGGTCAAGTGGCACCGACAACACCGCACGATGCATGGACACTGACCACTCCCCAAGGAAATCCGGAACATCCGTTTGATATTGCAAAACTAGTGGCGGCAGCGGGTGCCACGTATGTGGCAAGATGGACCGCAGCACATCCGATCCAACTCAAAAGAAGCATCATGGAAGCCTATAGAAATAAAGGTTTTTCTTTCATTGAAGTATTAACAACGTGTCCGACCTATTTTGGACGTTACAATCCACCGAAAAAGAAAGGTGATCATGAAAAATCCCTAGCGTTTATAATGTTAGAAGAACTCAAAACGATCACGGCACGCAATGATCCAACAAAAATACAAATCGGCGTCCTACAAGCAACACAAAAGTCAGAATTCACGGAACAATTAAAATTACACAAAAAATGAGGGATAAATAATGAGATTGGTGATTCGATTAGTGGGTATTGGCGGTCAAGGTGTTGTAACTGCCGGGCTTTTATTAGCACGCGGTTTTTTTCAAGAAAATTATGAAGTATACCAGACCCAATCATATGGTTCCGCCTCTAGAGGCTCTATTTCACGAACCGATTTAATTGTTCAAACCTCAAAAATTATGGATCTGACTATTGATACGCCCACACACTTAGTTTTACTTTCAAAAGACGCTGTAACTACATATTTTAATCTCATACCAACAACTCAAGTAACAATAATCGACAACATCCTCTGGGATCAAATTGACCAAAAATTTAGGATCACAGACGCAAATGTTCATTGGATACCCGCCTCAAAAATTGCCTTGGAGGAATTTGGTCGACCTCAAGCGCTCAACATGATCGCATTAGGTTATTTAGTGAACCAACTTGAACGCCCAAGCATAGAAACAATGCTGAATTTAATTAAAAAGCAATGGCCAGCGTTTGCAGAAGAAAACACTAAAGCTTTTAAACGGGGATATGAGTTAGAGCGTACATTGATATCGGCACAAAATTGAAAAGAAGAGGAAGGAAAATGGAAGAAAGTGCATTAAATGATAATATCCAAGAAGAACAGCAAAAGTTTAAAAGTTTTCTTCGAGATCATCCCCGTAAAAGCGTTTATATCAATAAAAAGATTCGTATTGACTACATAACTGCCGGCGAATCCCACGCACAAAAATTGGTGCTTCTGCATGGCACATTAGGTAGTTGCGAGATTTTTTGGCGCCTAATTCTTGAATTGAAAAATGAATTCCATGTTCTTTCCCTAGAGGCGCCAAATATAGGTAAACTCGACCAATTACTGCCAGTATTAAAAAAATTTTTTGATGAAATGGGCTTTGACAATTTTGCCTTTCTTGGAACCTCATACGGTGGATTTGTAGCCCAATGGTACGCTCATACCTATCCAGAAATGATTACACACCTCATTCCGGCGAACACGTTTACAGATAATGAACCTCTACGTAAAGCGAATTTGAGGAAATTTCAAGTTCTCAAACACTTTCCAAGTTTTTTTGTACTAAAATTCTTCAAAAAATCCGTGTATAAAGACTTAGAAACGTATCGTTCGCCCACATTTCAAGTTTTCATGCGATGGCAACTTCAACGCCTTTCGAAAAAAGCCCTAGTGTCACGCCTGAATATTGTTCTGGAAAAAAGGAAATCCTTACCCCACATAAAAAAAGACATTCCTATATTACTTCTTATGTCAGAAAACGATCCGTTAATTCCAAAGAAACTTCAAGACCATCAAAAAGAATATTATTCACAAGCACAAACTCATATTTTTCAAAATAATCCGGGACACTTTCCTTATTTAACCTACCCTCAAGAATATGCCCATGTCTTATCTCAATTTCTTAAAAAATAGCAAAATGTATTCTCACACCGTTGACGATAAAAGATACGTTATCTAGTTCAACGAACGCTGTGTCCAATCGCCTTAAACGTGCTGTTCTAAAAAAATAAAAGAGAAAAGTCTTTTTTTATACATTTTTTATGATTCTTGCTAGGAATTGTTTTAAGCGTTCATTGGTGGGATTCTTTAGCATTTCCTCTGGTGTGCCTTCACAGACGATTCGACCTTGATCCATGAAAATGATTCTAGTGGCAACTTCAAAAGCAAAGCCCATTTCGTGAGTCACCACCACCAACGTATAATGAAAATCGGTGACCAGTTTTTTCATGACTTGAAGCACTTCACCGGTGAGTTCTGGATCAAGTGCTGATGTCGGTTCATCAAATAAAATTACTTTGGGTCTCATTGCTAAAACACGTGCAATTGCCACTCGTTGTTGTTGACCGCCAGAAAGTTGTCCTGGATATGCATGACGCTTTTCAAGCAGACCTACAGTTTTGAGTGCCTCGTACGTTCTCTTTTCAGCCTCTTCCTCTGATAATTTGAGTACTTTCCGAAGGGGTAGTTTGATATTTTTTTCAACGGTTAAATGAAGAAACAAGTTAAATTGTTGAAAGACGATTCCCATTTGTTTTCTAACTTCGGATAAATTAGTGTTTTTAGCAGTAATCTCAACGCCATTGAAGAAGATTTTTCCCTTTGTCGGCTCAATTAAGCGGTTTAAACATCGAAGTAACGTTGACTTTCCAGAACCGCTTGGGCCTATTATGACAACTACTTCTCGTGGATTAATGGTTAATGAAACGTCCTCCAATGCGACGACATTATTGTGGAAAATTTTAGTTAGATGTTGTACTTCGATGATGGGTTGTGCGCCATTTTCTTGTTCTACTAATACTTGACTATTATTCATGTTCTACCCCTAATCCTGGTATTTTGTATTTACGTTCAAGATATTTTGCAATCTTTGCAATAGTAAATGTGATTACAAAGTAAAATAAAGCGGCAGTAAAGTAAATTTCAAATGGAATGAAATAAAAAGCCGCAAGATCGCGTGATTTTCGGAATAATTCGCGTACAGATAGAACCGATGCCAATGAACTGTTAAGAATCACATTAATGGCTTCATTTGTTAGTGGTGGAATGATTAAACGTAACGCTTGCGGAAGAATAATGTAACGCATAGTTTGTAGTTTTGTCATCCCCAAACCTAAGGCAGCTTCTGTTTGTCCAATTGGAATGGAAAGAATACCACCACGAATGATTTCAGCTTGGTATGCACCGGTGTTTAAAGCTAGAGCAATAGTTGCAGCTTCAATAGGTTGGAAATAAAAACGACTGAAGTCATAATAAAATATAAGGAATCGTACTTCCCCAAAACCTTGAATGACGGAAGGAAGTCCAAAGGCAACAATAAACATTTGCACAAGCAGTGGGGTTGAACGAAAAAAATCCACATATGCCTGTGCAAGATTTCGGAGGCCAAATAATCGCCGCGGAGATATTAGTATCAATGCCAATACGATTCCAATAAAAAAGCCACCTACAATACTGGTGATACTAATTCGAATTGTAATCAAAGCAGCATCAGCTAAAATGCGCATAATTAATTTGCCGCGTTGTGTTCCACCCAAGGTTTCATAGATTGGAACAATTTTTATATTAGTAAACAATCCTAAAATGGGATTAAAGATCATTCCAAAGATCTTGAAAAGAATATCCATCATGAAAATCATAAAATCAAAAAAATGCGCATTTGGGTTGACAAAAGAATTTATAAACCCAAGAAAGATCACAAAAT
>WAPZ01000420.1 GCA_015520535.1 Candidatus Heimdallarchaeota archaeon | reverse complement strand
GGTTCAAGATATGAAGAATTATCTAAACCAAATCATTGGTATGTTGGAAAACATGGCTACTGTCGGTTTATTAACATATCAAGAGCTTATGAATTTTATTCGGTTCCGGCAAATCCCAACAAAATATTATGTAATTTTAGTTCAAAAGGATCTTATCTTCAAATTTTTTAGATTTCGAAATGCAACCCCTTTACTTTCTTCATTAATAGAATTTAATAAAATTCCTTTAGGAATTGTTGACGTGACTGTCGGCTATCACCCACATGAACCGACACATCGCATTGGTTGGACAAAACCTTTTGAACGTGGTTTTTTAGTGGCGGGAAGCGACCGAAAAGCGTTAGTGGGATTATCTCAAGGTATTTTGACGCAACTGTTAAGTCACTACTCTAGAATTGTGATTTTTGATTTTCATAATGAATTCAATGCTCTAAATGCGTTACCAAATACAAAGACGTTCCGTATCGGGACAAACCTCCATTTAGACTTTTTGAGTATACCAACTCCGCCACAATTAGAAGAGCAAGAAAAATTGGCATATAAAAGTCGCTTTTTAGCAAGTCTTTTATTACATGGTTTAGAAGACGAATATTCACGGCTATTTCATCCACTTTATGCCCAAATTTATCAGTATCTCCAAGATGCAGGTGCTAAAGTTAGTTTGTTGGATCTATTTTCTTATGTCTCTCAAATTGGGCAAACAGTAAGTGATTTAAATGATTCACTCTTATTCGAGCGTTTACGATTTGTGATAGAAACGTGGGCACCCTATAAAGAACTTAATTATCGTAATTATCAGTCACATTTTCGAGAACACCTCCTTCAAGAAGGTCTTCTTATTTTTCAATTTGAACGGGAACATACCTTAACCGTAAGACGCGCCATCATTTTGTTTTTGATGCATTGGTATTACTTTCAGTCGATGTCTCCAACGCTGTTTGTCTTTAGTGATACCGAACAATCTTTTCCCTATATCTCTAAGCGATTCTGGCCACAGATGCATCGTTTTTATACTGAAACCTCATTTCACTATTTACGACTTTTGCTGTCAAAACAACATCAGGTTTATTTCATCGCCACAAGTCTTTCTCGTATTGAAAATCAGTTGTTTGAACACATTGGTCACTTTGCATATTTGAAGTTTAATGAGCATGAAGATCGTCAGTTGGTTTCGGAAGTGCACCATCTGTATACTTTTTCTCAGAATACGAAAAAAGGAATTAGTGAATATCTTAAAACGTTAGAAAACAAAAATTATGCACTAGTCATCAGACCACAAGAGCCTAATCGCCCTTATGTTTGCAAATATGAAATCACAATACCTGTTGATCTTTCACTCACGCCCTTAAATCCCGTGCGTTTACGTAAAGATATTCTTCATGGGTTGTCAACTGACCTTTTTGTTATTACCATGAATGTGTTAAAATTTTTGCAGACGGGGTCTGCTACCCTCCTTAATTTAATGGACTTTTTAGAGACAAAAGCTGAGATTGATTCGTCTTCAGTTACTGCAGTTATAAGAGAACTTCGTAAATTGCCATTTTTTTCTCAAGAACCAATTCAAGGAATCGAATATTGGTCGGTTACTGATGAAGGTCTAGGTTTTTACAGAGAACATGCAGCACAACTTCAACAATTAGGCGAATCTCCTACATTGGACGAATTATTGGAACTTCGAAAACAAGTTGAGACGTGGGAACAACAATTTCCCTCGCAATTTTCTGATTATAGTCAACGACAAGAGCTTTTTTCAAATTTGGTCAGTATTATGGAGAAGACGATCGCCTATTTACGTGATCACCGAAGAGGAAAGCTTCCTTACGAAGAACTTGCCGAATATATATCTCTTAAGAGCTATAAAGGCTTAGAGTCAACCGATTTTGCTGAACGTTTTCGAATTATCATGGATCTTTTAGATGACGCCATTCTTTTAGGTAAAAAACTGGAAGCTCGGCAACAAAAAGCATCTTCTGAGAGCATAAAAGATAATAATGCTACATTAGTAAATAGTGCGTTACGTACGCCGCACACGCAACAAACATTTAATGTACCGGAAGATTTTTCTCATTTTCACCTGATTCTTGATGAAGTGGCGCCCTATCGTAATTCTACGATGTTGAATAGTCTATTACAAGAATTACAAAACACATATGATCCGAATCGTTCCCTTTCATTACTAGATACCATTTTACAAGCATATAAGGACAATCATAAAAACCTTGTATTGATTTCTGATGTAATACGGCGAATAAAAGCCGCTCACAAAAAAGATGAGGGTCGTTCATAACAATGTTCGAAGACATTTATGAAATATTTCCCTACCAAGAGTTTAAAAAGGCTCAAAGTGAGGCTATCCGTCTTATTTGGCGTCACAAACGTTTAATGTTGCATGCTCCTACAGGATTCGGTAAGACAATCGTTTCCTTAGCCTCATTGATTCCTAAAATTAGACACGAAGAAAAGCAGTTAATCATTTTAACGAGAACTAAGACCCAAATCTTTTCCAGCGTAATGAAAGAAATCAAAACATTGGCACAAACGGGTAATGAGTTTTTTAAATATCTTAAGGTCGTTCCACTAGTCTCAAAAGAAGATTTATGTATAAATAAGGAAATACCACGCTTTTATCAGAATGTATGCCATGATATTAAGTGTCGATATTACAAAACCGCGAAAGAAATAGAAAACGATGAACTTCCTGTTTTATTAGAACAACTTCCTGTTGAACAAGGGCTAACGATAGAAACGGTCAAAGAGACATTAGGGGATTTTGCGTGTCCATATTATCTTATTCGGCGTGCGGTGGCGGATGCTGACATTTTAGTGGGAACACATAGTTATCTTCAGACATATCGGATGCAACATTTTTTTGCTGAATATATATTGCAGCACGATTTTTCGAACAAAATCGTTTTGATCGATGAAGCACATAATTTTGGTCCAACCGTTGAAGCCACGCTTTCTTTGACGACGTTACAAGAAGCACGAAAGATTGCGCGACTTGAAGTAATTGACATTCTTACAGAACTTATTCTTTCGAATGAAGGTGAAGTCTCTCGTCCACCACTAAAAACTACGCTCTTTGAATTGTTTTTAGAAAATTATCGTCGTGAACATTCTCGAGAACTACGTAATATACGTATATTAGAGCGAATATTGGATTTTTTGACAGCCTCTGGCGATGTTTGGTTTGTTGAAAATCAACAGTTATTGCAACTTAATCCGCTTCCCGCATTTATCACCAAATTTTTGGATCAATTTCATCAAGTCATTTTAGTGAGTGGAACATTTAGCCCCCTTCATTATTATCAGCGGTTATACGAAATGGGACATTATCATACACACGAAATTCATATCCCACAAGATCAGTTATTCGTGGGTGTGCTTAAAAATCGCCGGATTTCAAGTAAGTTCGAACATCGAAGGGAAAATACACTTAAAAAGGTAGTAGAACTTATTCACCAATTACATACAATAAATCCCTTTCATACACTGGTTTTGACACCGTCTCACAATTACAAGAACTTACTCCTTCAGTATGGAGTGAAAACACCATATATTGAGAAGCAGAAAAATCCACATTGGCTGTCAGAATTAGCACATAAACGGCATGAATTAATAATAGGGGTGTTAGGAGGGAGACTCTCCGAAGGTGTGGAAATTTTAGAACCACATACAAAACGTTCTCTTATTACGCTCATCATTATAGTGGGATTGCCTTATCCGGAACCCACTATGTATCATCAATTCCTTTTCCGCCTTTATTCAAAAAAATGGAATCGTCAAACAGCTAATGATTTATTATTAACACTTCCGGTTTTAAGAAAGGTACAACAAGCTATCGGGAGAGGGATTCGAAATCCGCGTGATTTTTCTGCTGCCGTCATATTAGATTATCGTGCAGCCTTAAAACCATATTTTGCCAATATGCGCATATTTCGAACGCCACAAGCTTTGTATGACCATGTGGCGCAATTTTACTTAAAATTTAAACGCTTCTTTTTCAAATCACAAAAATATCCCACTCAGAAGGTTAAAGAAGAAAAGGTGCTGTAATAAATGGAAACTAGTAGTAAGGTAAAACAAAAAACGGGACTCTTTCCGGAACATAAAGGTATGCTTGTATTTTTTATTCTTGGACTCATTTTGAAAATTTTCTTTGACATTTCTATTACTCATGTTGTTTTACTCTCCATCAGCGGTTTTGTTCTGGGTTTGATGTCAGCACCAATTATTACGCGCTTTAACAAATATGTTGGGAAAGCTTTCATTGCTTCAGCACATTCGGCTATATTTCCGGTAATCACTCCACATATTCGGGCAATCGCCGTAGCAGAAGCAAAAAAAACCATTTTTTATTCGGGTTTTTTAATCCGAGAAATTCCGCAAGTCGGGGAGCTTCAAACACTTTTTAATGCCGCCGGTTTTGAATATGAGTTTTTAGATACCACAAGAGGTAATATCATTTTATTGACATATGTCGTCAAAAAAGATTATGTTAAAGCCTCAATTGACAAAAAGGAACAAATTCAATCCGAATTTCTAACACATGCACAACTTTTTTTGAATACGTTGATGCAAACAATACCAGCTTTAAAATTGGAAAGTATCCCAGTAAATGTTCTTAGTCAAGTCCTCGGTTTTTCTCATAGCATTGAAATCAGCAATCAGAACGACTCTTTTTCTCCATCCATCAACCAAGAACTTTCTTTTTCGAATTCCTCCAATATATTAGTACCCATGGATTCGCAGCATCAACTTACTCCTTCTACCCTTCTAACTAAGAATATTAAACCAGAAGATGTCCCAATAACAGAGTCGCGTGTCTCTTTAGTTAAAGAGAATGAAAATACAGAGGAAAACCTCTCATACAATGTTAATGAAGTTATCCAAATGATTAATGACAATAGTTTGCCCAAAATTATGATTAAATTACCACAGCGTGAGAAAAACGCAAAATCTCAGCTAATTGCTTCAAACGTTGGACAACCACAATCCACCATGTATTCAATGAAAACAGCTCTTAAAAAAAATGTACGGAAGCCTATTCCATTTAATGCTGAAAAAAATAAAACAAATGAGAATGACAAGGGTAACAATAATCAAAATGACGAAGTTTTATTAGAAAATCACCTTAATAGTGATATTGGCGAAGAAAAAGTGACAGAAGAATATGTAGAGCAGTTGGAAACGTCTGTGGATGAAATTCCACTTCCCGATGCCGTTAAGGCTTCTATTGGGTTAGAAGATTCCGAAAAAATTTTTGTTGAATCAAATGTATCTCCTTCAGTTAGTCAGATGTCTGACGTCCCACCATCTCTTGCTGAAGCAGAAAATGATGAACGCTTGATGAACGCCATCTCTGAGACAAGTACCAATCAGCCTTCACAAGAGCACCAAAATGCAGCTCTTGTTTCTTCGCACACGTCTTCGATGTCAAAATCCAGTGAAACTGTAAATAATCAGAATATTTCTAAAAATACTAATTCTCAAAAGAATTCAAGGGAACTAATAGACCAATGGATGATTGAAAACTACAAAAAAACGCAGTCAAAGGATTATGATTTTGTTGAGACTAAAATACGTGAGTATGATTCCGAGGGTGGTGATGAGTAAAATGCCGAGCATTGAACTAGATCTAACAAATTTTTTGGATGATTTTCTTAGAAAAATGGGTTTTTTAACCAAAAAAGAATTTCAATTTACTACTAAATATCTCAATATTCCCAATCTTGCTAATACAATTTCAGATAACGACATAAGTCAGTTACGCATTGATCTATTGGCGATCTTTCCTCACAAAGATGATAAAGATTTAGAATTATACTTTTTTGAAACGGAAAGCTCCTTTTTTGTAACACATCCTACAGTATACCGTTTGTGCGCAGATTATGTCTATTTGTTGATGCCTGCAGACGTTTTAAAGAAACACTCACCACTTTATATTGAACAACAAATAAAGTGGGCACAACAAGAAGGTATTGGGATTATTACAGTTGATTTAGAACAGCAACAGTTAACGTTGCTTCAAACTGCCCAACGACAATCTATCGATAGATTAATCAAGTTAACAATACTTTCGTTGTTTTTTACCACATTTTCCCGCAAGAACGAGAAACACAAGCGTTTGGAAGCAGTTACGGTAAACTCCAATGTTCTGACCAATAACCCGAAAATTACGCCTTCAGAGAATCCACAACTGGAAAATACTAATCAAAATGTTATCAATGATCTTCAGCGCTTTAAAAACGGTATGTCAAAGCTAATAAATCAATTACACATGTTTTATGAAAACAATAAACCCGAATTATTGTTACAGAAGAGTTGGGAAATTGTTAATTCCGTAACTTCGTTTTTACTTCCACATGGATCTGATTTGAAAGAAAAAATGGCGGCTTTACTTCCTAAAACACAATGGAACAATTTTGAGCGCTTTTTGAATATTATTAATTCACGTTCTATGGACGCCGAGGATTTAAGGTTTTTAGTCAAGTTTACGGTGTGGTTGGTTAATACCTTGTTAGAATAATGATGGGTGACGGTTAAAGATTAGAGTGAAGTGATACACATGAAAAGATATGGAATATTTTGTTTTGGGCGGACTAAAAAGGAAAAAAATATCTTAATTAGTTCATTAGCGGTTAGTATTATCTTTTTGTTTGCATTAAACACTGTTACACATTTGTTAATAATACCGGGTATAGCAACTAAAAATGAGTCGGCATTGAATGCGTATTTTGACCATGATTTTGGGAACACTGGTGACACTGTTCTTCTTAAAGTTTATGGGTATACGCTTGCGCCCGATTATGTCCCTTTAACTTCAGCAGTAGTGTCTGTTACCAATGTAAATAATTCCAATTTTTCGTTTACTTTGATTCTTAATGATGGTTATGGGGAAAAATCTCTAACTGTCAACTCATCATGGGTGTCGGGTAAAAATGTCTTTAATGTTACGTATGGCGGTGATAACAGCACGTTACCAAGTTTTACTTTAGTTTCATTTACAGTTTCAACACTTTCAGCAGGTGTGGACTTTGACTCATACACATATCTTGACACTAATGCAACAAATATTATCAAAGGAGACACCTTGTGGATGAATGTGACCATTTATTCACCGCTTACCTCCTTTATTTCTAGTGGATTTATTACCATCTATGATTTAAATAATTCTGTATATCTTTATTCCTATGAAATTACGAGCATTATTCCAAATAAATATTCTGTATTCTTTAATTGGACAGTTCCGCCCTTTTATAAGGTCGGTCGGTATCGACTTTCTGCCAACTTTAGTGGAAAT
>WAPZ01000419.1 GCA_015520535.1 Candidatus Heimdallarchaeota archaeon | reverse complement strand
TTTTCAATGTATTCAAATTCTTCGGGTTTATGTGCCGCACTTTCATTTTGGATGCTCCACACTACAGAATCGATGCCAATTTTTCGAAGAATGCCAGCAAAAGTCCCACCACCTATTCCCATTAATTTCGGCTCGATTTGGAGGACATTTTTGGCGGCTTGATAAGTTTTTTGGACAATCCAAGAATTTTCAGGCACATGAGAAGCTTCTTCAGACATTACAACGTCTACAGAAACTTTAGTGTCATTTTCTTTGGAAAATTCTTCAGCCAGTGTCTTGACAAAATTCACCACGTCGGTGACGGAATAGTCTGGTAAAATTCGGCAATCCCAATAGACCACATCGGTCCCGGGGATGATGTTAATCGAATCGGTATTAAGTTCTTTCTTCGTGGGCTCAAAAGTGCTGACGTCGGGTGAAAACAATGAATTTTTGGCAGTATATTTTTTGTGAAGAGCTTCATACAATTGCTGATTAAATTTCATGCCGAGAAGGTGCGCGTTTTTCCCGAGTTGTGGCTGACTGCCATGGACTTGCTTGCCATGAACTGTGATTTTTAACCACGCAATTCCTTTTTCTGCAATTTCAATCATTTCTCCCTTTAAATCACCAGCGTCAGGCACAATGGCATATTGTCCTTTTTTGAATTCATCGGTATTTTTAATAAGCCATTTTAAACCAAATTCGCTTCCCGCTTCTTCATCCGCCACAAACGCCACTTTTAAATGATACTTAGGTCGTGTCTTCTTTTCAAAAAAGCGTTTTAAGAGAAGAAGTGCTGATATAATTCCAATACCATTATCATTTGTTCCACGACCAATCACTTTATCTCCATCTACCCTAAGGACAAATGGATCACCATTCCATAAAGAAGGATCACCGGGTGCTACAGTATCTGTGTGGGCAATTAACCAGATTATTTTATCCGAGTTTTCACCGGGAACATCAACAACTAAGCTTGGACGCGAAACGCCTTTTTTATCTGTAACTTCGTATTTTTTGACCGTGTAATTCCATTCTTCTACTAATGTTTGGATGAACGTAGCTTTTTCGCTTTCACCGGGTCCATCGCTGGCTGAATTTACAGAATTCCGTTTAACTAGTTCTGAAAGCATTTTAATTATCCAATCACGCTCATTTTTCATATTTAATCACCATATCTATCAATTTTCATGAGTATTATTCCTTATTCTCTACATACTTTTCTAATTCTTCTAAAACATTAACATATTGGAAGGGCTTTCTTTCTGATTTGGGGGAAAATAGGTTTGTAGTTCTTTTTCAAAAAGCATTATTTAACCATATTCATCATTTATTCAGTTTTTAAGAGCATAAACTGTTGTAATTTTTATTTTAATGCTATATGTGATTCAAAATGCTGGTATAACTTGTTTTTTCTGCACTACACATGCATATACTCGCCTTCAGTAAGCATTGTCGATATCGAAATCTCTACATGTTTCCAAAAGGAATAATAGATATCACCCAAATCAACTCTTGTATAGAGATTATTATCACAAGATTAAACGAATTTTAGTTGAAAAAACGCAAAAATTGGTAATTAAGTTCATTAATCGTTAAAAATTTAAAGAAAAAATGAATAAGTATATATTGACGATTTTGATGGTGCGATACTGGTGTAAATAAAGATGGGTTGTCCTTTTAATAGGCATTTTCGTATGATAGAAGCGCATTTAAAAGTTGCCGACACGATTGCAGCAAGAAATGAAATCGCAAAAATGACCGAGGGTAGAGGAGTAACATTAGAAGCGCAACTTCATGCTGACCTTTTTATGGCAATAGTATACTTAGAAGCGTTAAAAATACCTAAAGCTGTCACATTGCTGAAATCTTTGCTAAAAAAAACTGAATTATCGAGATGTTGGCACTTAAAGGTCGAGGCGAAGCTCCATTTAATAGCGGCATATTTCAAAAACGGCTCATTCAAAGAAATTAAACCAGAATTAGATGAAGTAAGAGAGTCACTTATGGAACGTGCCAAAAAGTTAGACGTTTCTCTGAATAAAATTAATGAAGTAGAGAATAATAGACTATTGAAATATCTAGTGGCGATGTATTATAATTTTCTTGGCTTATATCTCCACGAAGAATCAAAAATAGATGAAGCTCGGGAATATTTTTTTACCGCAATGTCTATTTTAGAGAACATAGGCGACAAAAATCATAAAGCGTCATGTTTAAACAATTTAGGAAGAACTTACATGCAAAAAGGCGACATAAACACGGCATTAGAATATTATATGAGAGCCGTTGACATGTTTGAAGCCATCGGAAATAAAAGTCGTGCGCACGTGGTGATGTATAACGTCGGAACACTCTACTATTTAAACGGCGATTTGGAGAATGCTCTGCTATGGTACCATAAATCCGAAAAAATGGCAACGGAGTTAAATGCCGACCAAAATAAATTATTAATCTTAAATGGAATTGGTGCGGTTTATTTAAAAAGAGGAGAACTTGATAAAGCCTTTAATTATTTTAAGGAATGTTTGAAAATTTCGCTAAAAAAAGAAAATAAAAGTTTTATAGCCTCTAGTTACCATAATCTTGGCGAAATACAGTTTAGGAGAGGATATTGGTCAACCGCAGAACTTTTATATAAAAAAGCAGAAAAAATTTGGAAGGAACAACAAAATAAGGAATTATTATCCCATTGTTATCATAATCTAGGCTCTCTCTATAATAATCAACTTCTTTACGAAAAAGCATTAAAATACTATCAAATTGCACTGAAATTGAGAAAAGAAATAGGAAATCCGTTTTTAATAGCTGAAACTTTATATTCAATCATATTACTTTATTTAGAAAATAAATCAATTGAAATGACCGAAAAGTATCTGAATGAATTACAAAACCTCAAAGAAAAATGGCCTCATGAATTAATTGAAATATTTTACCAAGAAGCATTAGCCGTCTATCTAAAATATAAAGCACCATTAGAATTAAAGTCAGGTACGGGACTTGAAAGCTTAAATAAAGCGCTTCAATGTCTTGTTGATGCAAAAAAAATGCTTAAACTGTTAATAGGCAAAGCCAATCGTATGGATTATCTACTAATTCAAAATGCACTTTTTATGTTAATGGATATTTTAATTCTTGAACTTAAAACACTCCAGACAGACAAAAAAGATAATAAAATTCTTAAAGAACTTGAAATGGCAATAAATCAGTTTGATATACTCCTAAAAGACCAATCTTTACCCGACGCTGCAAAAATTTATTACCTTAAAAGCAAATTTGAACTACTTAGGAAGAATTTGAATAACGCAGACATCTACATGCAAAAAGCTCATAGAATTGCTAGCACATGCGGATATAGATTATTAGAAAGGGCAATTCAAAGTGAATTACGGAAAATAGATCAATATTCAAAAAATCAGCATTTAATGTCCACAAGCAGCGATGACCTAATCGAAATGGTCGATTTTGAGATGCTTATTTCTTCTTTAAGCCAGAACCGCTTTGATTACTATTTAAAATATGTAACAAATGAAATCACGGTAAAAGCATTAACATACACTGAGTTTAGCAGTTTTATAAAGGAACTGCGACATTCCTATCCTCAGTTATAGGATAAAACACGATTTAAACGTTCGGTTGCGGATAAAAAATGATTATTTCCATTATTAGTTATAGAGGAGGGTCGGGAAAAACACTTTTTTCCTTAAACCTTGCGGCACAACTTAATATTTTCAACAAAACAATCCTTGTAGAAGCTGACTTTTTAGCCCCGACATTGCAATATTTAGTCGAAAATTATATCGATAAAATAGAATATACATGGAATGACTATTTACTGGGACGCTGTTCGATCTCCGCCATCGTCAATCCCATTAAAATCAAAAATTATGAAATTCCAATGATTTTTACACGACAAAATAATGATGATATTTTAATGCACTTTCATAATCGTGCCGTGTGGATGGATAAATTTTCACGAAAAATCGTCCATTTCTTCAACCAGCAAAAAGCGGAGCACCATGATGTCATTATTGACAACCAAAATGGCATGTTTTTGGCTACAGCTACGCACGCTTTTTTTTCTGATTTTCTAATCGTAATTCTTCGCCCATCATTTACCGATGTAAAAGGAACACTCACGTTTTTAGAGGCACTCGATACTCCCTATTTTCTGGTATGGAACAGCACCTTCGAAAAAATCGAACCGGAAATCGAACAATGGAACCGCATGTTCCAACAACATGAACACTTCAAAGGCGAATTAGCACGAATACCCTTTGACGA
This sequence comes from Candidatus Heimdallarchaeota archaeon, assembly GCA_015520535.1. GTDB lineage: Archaea > Asgardarchaeota > Heimdallarchaeia > Hodarchaeales > S146-22 > S146-22. Next base: position 1,860 of record WAPZ01000419.1, on the reverse strand, counting down.
AGAAACCGCATATCTCAATTGGGCAAAAAATATCCCTATAATTGAAAATACCATTTTTCATGAAAAAATAAAACAAATCGCTGAAAGAATTACCAATGAACGACTCAAATATTAAATAACACGAAAAATAAACATAAATTAAATTTGTCCATAGCAATACTACTACGTATACGTCTTTTTTATGATGGCACGAAAAATCAACAGCACCACATAATCAAATTATAATCCTTGCTAATCTAATTTTTGATGTTCAGCCTCTATTTGGTCCATAAACTCCTTAATACGACGAAACGCCTCACGTGGCAGCTGTTTAATGACTTTTTTAAGCATCTCGGGATCATTCGACAATTGTTGCAAAATAACGGCTTGTTGTTCTGGCGTCAAGCCACGCAACTGTTCCGGCGTCAAGCCACGCAACTGTTCCGGCGTCAAGCCACGCAACTGTTCCGGCGTCAAGCCACGCAACTGTTCTGGAGTGAAATAGCGGATATATTTGGGGGGAAGCTCTTTGGTAGCTTCTTGTTCTAAGGTTTCCAAGTCCAGTTTTCCTTTTCGTTCCAATTCTTTAATTGCAGAACTCATCACATCACTTCCATGTAAGAGTACATTTTGAAATATAAAAATCTTGTTCAAGGAAGAATATTCTTCCGTGGTTGCCATAACTTCCAACAAATCTTGATTTTCGTGAGTAATTAATTCTTGCAAGATGCCGATGGGAGATTTCGGAGGAAAAGCCAGAAAATGTTCCGATGTGGCATCTAAAAGATCGATCAAACGGATATGATCGTGAAATAACACTTCTGCAATGTGTGGCGGCGTTTTGAAGGCAACTACAAACGGCTTTACCGCCACAAAATACGATGAGACTGATGAAACCGCTGCCAGTGTTGATCGCAACGCATATCGGCTCATCGCATCATATAATGAAACCTGAATGAGCGTTTGAAGAGAACATGTGGTTTCAATTTCCACGGCGATCCGTATGTCTTGCGTTACCTGATGTAACAGCAGATCCGGATGATACGAACGCAGACGCCCATCAAGGGAGATACGCACATGTACTTCCATCAAGGGTGCCGTTGCGGGATCTATAACGACGTCCCACGCCGCGTGATCCTGTACATACCCATGAAACTCCTTCGGATACCATTGGGTATCAAGAAGCGCTTGCTTAAGATGCGCTAACTCTTTATGGAGATGATAGGCTAACACCGCCTCTGTCACACCAAGACTATCCTTGTGCACTGCGTACATTGACAATCACCTTAAATCTTCCTCATATTATTCCTCAAAAGTCACATTTTTAACTTTATACCTAATTAAAGTGTGACGGGAAAATATATGCATTACTATGAATTCATTCCTTTCTGTTTTCGTCTTAGACCTACCAAACGTTTAAAACAAATCCTATAGTCTATTATTGATTTAAATTTACGAAAAGGAATGACGATGCAGGGAAATGAACGATTAAACGACGATTTAGCAGAAGTAATAACGAAAACGTTCAATTTAGTTCGACTAGTTGGACACGACTTTTTTCAAAAACTCTAAGTGCCTTCTTGGGGGCAATAACGCTTACAATTATCAATTTTCCCGAAAGCATAACTATAGTATCTCACAATATACCAAGTTTTCTGACTTTTATTATATTTGAAGTTTTTCTGCTCTTTCTATATATGCCATTGCAGATAGTCCGAAATAAAGGGAATGTTCATGAATTGCCAGTAGAAAAAATGTCGTGGTGGAGCACTAAAGCACATGCGTTGTTGTTAATAATAAATGCGTTCATCGTTACAGTCATTTTTAAGTTGGATATCAATGTTCTTTTTTCTATTATCCTAGTGAGCCTTTATGTTATTG
>WAPZ01000418.1 GCA_015520535.1 Candidatus Heimdallarchaeota archaeon | reverse complement strand
AGATGTGTATAAGAGACAGATATCTGGTTGGTTATTTTTATTGATTTCAAATAATTTTACCATGGACAGTTTTCCTTTAACATTGTGTTGATGGACCACCTGAACAGTCAAATCCTGGTGGTAAATTTTCTGGATCGTAACAGTCTAAAGAAAAATCCAACCAGCAAGCTCCATTCCAATAGTAAATTCGATTAACATCTACCATACTACCATTGTTTAATTTATCTGGTATGGGTCCGTTTGGAACTTCACTACTTGATATTAAAATTAGATCATAATATGGACCGGTTCTTATTGGTGGACTTACAGAACTCGGATCGCTCGGTCCAGCTACACCTCCAGTCAAGCTAGTGGTATCAAAATGTCCCAGATGATCCTGGTCGTCAGTGCTACTATCCCACGGTTGCTGGACATCTATAGTCGGCATCGTGATATAATTTGAATTGTTATTAACGGTATTACGGAGATCAGGAATTCCGCTATTCCAAACAAAGTTACCCATCCCATCATCAGCACCATCTTGTGGAGCTGTAAATTCCTCTACTAAATTACCTTTATAATAAACATACAGATGTACTCGTTGAACTTCTGTATCAATAATTGTCTCAATCCAATTTCCTGAACCGTCTTGGTATTCCCATGTCACTTTTAATTCAATATTATTTCCCTTTGAACCTGGTTCAATTGATCTAAAAAAAGTTCCACCACTAACTAACCGTGCTCTAACCTCATTATAAGATTGCAAAACACAGTTTGCTGTTCCAGGTATAAATGAAGGTGTATACCAGTTGCAAATTATATGTTTTGGAACACATATAGCCATAACTTTACCCTACAAAAGTATCTCCAGAACCAGTTACTAAAACACCATCATGACAGCCTTTTCCTGGGCAACAGTGAACAGAATGCAAGTCTGTTAGTCGTGCCGCGGGAATTCCGTTAACAAAAACTGAACCGGAACCTGTTATTATTGTTGCTGGAGGCCAACAACCGTGTCCAGTTGTTCGATCTCCAAGTCTCGCAAATGGTATTCCATTAACAAAAACATTTCCAGACCCTGTTGCTACTGCGTCGCTATCACTAAATTTATCGCCGATTCTTGCTGCTGGTAACATACGCGTAAACCTTTTTCACTTTTATAATATTTACGAAATAATTTCCCTGTAAATAATTAAAAAGCGACAGGTGATATATGGCACGTCGAAAAAAATATATTGTTACCGATCATCAAGAATGGTCATTTGATCACATCAGTTATATCACTGAACAAATTGACAAAATTAACAATAAAAAATACAAACTTAATATATTCCCGAACCAAATTGAAATAGTCTCTTCGGAACAAATGATAGATGCTTATTGCAGCGTTGGCCTTCCGATTATGTATAACCATTGGTCATTTGGAAAGGATTTCATTAAAACATATGAAAGTTACAAGAAAGGAAGAACTGGCTTAGCATATGAAATGGTAATAAATTCTAACCCATGTATTTCGTACTTAATGGAAGATAACACAATGGTATTACAGACACTTGTTATTGCTCATGCTTGTTACGGACACAATCATTTTTTTAAGAACAATTACTTATTCAAAGAATGGACAGATCCTGACGGGATAATTGATTATTTACTTTTTGCTAAAAAATACATTAGTCAATGTGAAGAAAAACACGGAAAGAAAAAGGTTGAACGGCTTCTTGATGCGGCACATGCTTTAAAATATCATGGAATTACGAAATATAAGAGGAAACCGTCTAAGAGTGAAGCAGAAAAACAAAAAGAACGTGAAGAGTATTATCGTAAGACATTTAATGAGGTTTATTGGACAACTATCAGGAAAGAAAAGAAAGAAGAAATTGACCGAAGTTATTCACTAGAAGAAAACATTTTGTATTTTTTCGAAAAAGAAAGCCCGAAATTAGAAACATGGGAAAGAGAAATTTTAAGAATTGTAAGAATGATTGCACAATATCTTTATCCTCAGATGAAAACAAAAATGTTAAACGAAGGCTTTGCGTGTTATATTCATTATAAAATTATGAACGATCTATATGAACAAGGATATATTGATGACGGTGGAATGTTAGAATTTTTACATCATCATACTAATGTAATTTATCAACCAGAGTTTGATTCGCCTTATTATAGTGGCAGCATAAACCCTTACGCTTTAGGGTTTAATTTGTTTAGAGATATCGAAAGAGTTGTCTTGAATCCAACAGAAGAAGACAAACATTGGTTTAATGGACAAGATTGGGTTGGTTCTGGTGATCCATTAGAAGTTGCAAAATGGATTGTAGAAAACTTTTCTGACGAATCGGCAATACTACAGTTTGTTTCGCCTAAATTAATTCGCGACTTCAGGTTATTTACAATCTTAGATGATCGAACCGAAGAAAACGAAATCCTTGATTCTTATTATCTAATTTCTGCAATACACAACGAACGGGGATATAAAGAAATTATAAAACGTTTAGCACATAGACACGATATTAACAACTATATTCCAAATATAGAAGTATTAAAATATGATATGTGGGATATGTGGGAAGACGGCGTTCTTACATTAATTCATAAAGTTGACGAATCACAAAAATTACTGAAGCTTGAAGACGCAGAACGAACACTCGACCACGTTAAGCGATTGTGGAAAAAAGACGTTGAATTATTAATTGAAAAACCTGGCGGTGAAACAATCACGTATCTAACAACTTACCAAGATAAATAATAGTGCCTAGGAGCACGAATGAGCCGCAAAAAGCGAACAAAAAAGCAAAGTGAAATTGAATATTTAAAGGCTCTCCTGGACAATAATCAAAAAGCAATAGAGGAAGGGCCAAAAAGAAAGAAATGGTCAATACATGACCTCAAATCAATCAAACCATTAACGCCTGCCCAAGAAGACTTTTTCCATGCATGGATGAACGGATATAATATTTGCGCGCACGGCACAGCGGGAACAGGGAAATCATTTCTTAGCATGTATGTTGCTTTAACTGAAGTATTAAACAAAAACCAGCAAAAAATTATTATTGTCAGATCTGCTGTTCCGACGCGTGAAATTGGTTTTCTTCCTGGAGACCTAGAAGAAAAAATCGCAATGTATGAATTACCGTATCATGATATTTTTGCTGAACTTCTTGGAAGAAAAGCTTCCTACCAAGATATGAAGGATGCTGGCGTTGTAGAATTTATGACAACATCGTTTATAAGAGGATTAACATGGGATAATGCTATAGTTGTTGTCGAAGAAGGTGAAAATATGACCTTTCATGAGATTAATTCAATAATGACAAGAATTGGTGACAATAGCCGAGTTATCTTCAACGGCGATATAAAACAAACAGATTTAAATGGCAAAAAGAACGGAAAATCCGGAATGTCAACATTTCTTCAAGTAATAAAAGAAATTAAAAACTTTGCATCAATTGAATTTACAATTCACGACATTGTAAGAAGTGATTTTGTTAAAAGTTGGATTGCAGCGGTTGAACAAACGGGTGCTGACAAAGAACTACATCACAAATAATTTAACTTACTGGTTTCTTTAACTTAACAACAAATTTTTTTCCGCTGTTGTCTTTAAATATCAGTTTAATCCTTTCTTTGTTTTTAACAACTCGAACTGGCTTTACATTTTTTCTTTTTAATGAACGAATAATATCATTCACCGTCCCTTTAATATTAACCGTTCTATTCTCTAGTTCAGCCACAATATAGTTGCCTTCTGCTTGTTCTGTCATTGTTAAAGATGTCATTCGCCAATCTCCGTCAATTCCTCTATATTTCGCAAGCTGATCTATGGCATATGAAATCATTTCTTCGTATTGCTTCCAAGCACTTTCCATGTCTGGTGTAGGCCGTTGAACTGCTGCAGCTTTATATGCAGCGTGAACGAGCTCTAATGCGTTTGCCCACTTTTTGCTACGATCGCTTGCACCGTCTCTTATTAATTTTTTGATTTCGCTTATTACGTCTTCTGGG
>WAPZ01000417.1 GCA_015520535.1 Candidatus Heimdallarchaeota archaeon | reverse complement strand
TTCTATTCAATGTAATATAATAAATTAATTTAACACCATGAAAATGAAAAGAAAGAGAAATGAGGAAATAAAAAATGTCAAAAGCAAAAGAAAAGGAAGTTGATCTAACTTCTGAAGAAATAACGGCTGACATGATTACCGTCAAGGATGTCCAACGAGCTTATGAACTTATTATGGCTGAAATCCGAAAAGCATACATCGGACGCACCGATATTTTTGAACTTCTCTGGATCGCCATGCTTACGGGACGTCACGTCTATCTAGAAGGTGTTCCTGGCATTGGTAAAACCTATATGGCAAACACGTTCTCAAAAACTCTAGGCTGTGTCTTCAGTCGTATCCAATTTACTCCAGATATGCTTCCTTCTGATATTGTCGGAACTAATATTTTCAACCCTAAAACAGGAACGTTTCGCCTCCGTAAAGGGCCTATTTTTGCACATGTTGTGTTAGCGGACGAAATTAATCGTGCCCCACCAAAAACGCAGTCAGCAATGTTAGAAGCGATGGCTGAAGGACAAGTATCTATAGAAGGTGAAACACATCCACTAGAAAAGCCCTTCGTAGTTATTGCAACTGCTAACCCTGTAGAACAAGAAGGAACGTATCCATTACCCGAAGCACAATTGGACCGATTTTTGTTCAAAGTCATCGTTCAACATAGTCCACCAGAAGAAGAACTGAAAATCATCGAATTAAAAAATGATCCACGCTATTATGAGCCAAAACAAGTCGTCTCGCCACAAACAATCGTTGCTATGATGAAAGTCGTCAAAAAAGTCTATACGGCACCCGAACTACGCCGATATATTCGTGACATTATTGTTGCAACCCGTCAAGATCCACGACTTCTTCTTGGCTGTTCTCCTCGTGGCAGTGAATCACTTCTGTATGCGTCAAAAGCACGTGCAGCAATCCATGGGAGAGAATATGTAATACCTGATGACATCATCACACTGGCACCACATATCATACCCCACCGATTAATCCTAAAACCTGAAACGGAATTAGAAGGGCTTACCCCACAAAAAATCACAGAAGATATCCTTCAGACCGTACCGTTGCCGATTGACGACATCGATGAATATCTGGGCTTTGAAGAAGAAGCTGAAGCTGAAGAAGAGGAATATGAAGAAGAGGAATACGAAGAAGAAGATTACGAATAAAAAGCAGCTACGTTAGTTACACCAAACCACATATAATACACTATATCCTACCAATTTATTTCTTTCTAATTATTTATCCTCCTACAACTACACCTTATCATAATAAGACATAAGACATACATCATTCAACACATTGTCTTTCATTATTTATTTAACACAATAAAAATGAACTACCCTACCGAAACAATAGATTACTTGCGAATGAAAGCAATTCGTTGCAAATATTATTAAAAAATTAAATTACTATAAAGATAAGTGAGTGGTATTGAAAACTAAGTTAAGTATAATCCTCAAATGAAAAGAAGCCTCCTTACTCATTTCATAAAAATGTAGAAGATATAATGTAGGTGAAAGTGAAAAATGGCCTTTTTAACTTCGCGCGGAGCCTTTGTTGCCATCATGGGTATTTTATTAATGAGCATCGGCTTGTCAGTCATGGGGATAAGAACCGCACAAACCATGTTACCAATGTTATTCTCTGAAAACGGCTTCCAAGATTTGTTCAATCAAAATCAAGGAAGTAGTAGTGGTGGCGGAAATCAAGCACAACCGACAGCGGGCGTTGGCGGACAAAATAATGCCACTACCACCACCGACCCGGTCACCAACCTTATTAATGGCCTTTTAGAGTTTGCTTCGGTACCTGAAAGTGTCGTCGATTATCTCATGTTTTTAGGTATTGTAATGACTTTGGCTGCTGTCGTTGGATTACCAATGTTTAGATGGAACGCAAATCCCGCAGTAATCCGCGTCAGTAGAAAGGTTGACAAAGAAAAAACGTTCGCCGGTGAATTTGTGTATGTGGAAGTGTTTATCGAAAATACAAGCCGACGACGTCTGGATTTTGTAGAAATTTATGATGCCATTCCAGATACGTTTGAATTAGCACTCGGCGAAAATTATATTTTAACAGAAATCGGCCCTCGTCAAACAAGAAAATTCAGTTATGTGGTTCGTGTTTCCACGCGTGGCGTGTATAAAATTGGTCCTACGAAAATCATTCTGCGCGACAAGTTAGGCTTTTATTTTGAAGAGGATACACGTGAATTTTACACGGAAATTTTGGTCTATCCTTCCTATGAAGACATCCGACGTATGGAATCCCTCTCCAAAAAGAGACAATTAGGTAAACAATTCGGAATGCACAAAACGCGACAAAAGGGAATGGGTGACGATTTCCATTCACTCCGCCGTTACTACCCCGGCGATGAATTTAAGAAAATTGATTGGAAAGCCTTTGCACGAACAAATAATTTAATGGTCCGTGAATTTGAAGCTGAAAAAAACATCCGAATGATTGTCTTCTTAAATCACTCCGGCTCCATGGGCGGTGGCATCCCCAATAACACGAAACTTGATTTTGCTATCCGTGCCACAATGCTGACGTTTCATATGGCACTCGAACGACAGGACTTATTTGGATTTGTATCATATGCTGACCGCGTAACCTCGTTCATACAACCAACTGCTGGAAAGAAAAACATGTTTTTCCAACTATTAGAGATTTTAGCACTCATTGAACCGCAACCAGGTGCCGCCGATCCACTGGCAGCAGTCGACTATGTTATGAGACGTGTTCCACATGCCTCCTTCTATGTCTTTCTTACAGACCTAGAACGAGATCTTACAAACTCTTTCACAAAAGCAGTCGAACGCGCACGTGCAGCTAAAAATCGGGTCACTGTTATTGCACCCTTCGGTCCCTTATTTGAAGCAAAACTCAGCGATATGACCGTCACCGAACGCGCCATTGCTGAAGCCATTGCTGAAGAATATCTCGTGTATCGCCGACAACTTGAAGAACGATTACGACGTTTAGACGTGGAAATTATCAATGTCGGCCCGGATGATATGCTACCTACTGTGATTAAGCAATACATGAAAGCGAAAGCACAAGGCGTTGCTGCGGTATAATCACTCAAAAATAAGCAATCATTCCTTCCATTCTTTACATTTTCCTTCCCTTCAACCAACCATTAACAAATTTAAAAACTCCAAGCTACATGGATAAACATGAGATTTCAATTAGTGTAGTTATAACCTTAGTCGTGTGTATCGCCAAAATAAAATATTGCCACCATAAATAATAAATGAAAACAGCTGTAACAGTACGCTGATAGTATAATAAACAAAAAATGAACTTCACAATAATAATATAAGTAAGAAAAAATAGTAAATG
>WAPZ01000416.1 GCA_015520535.1 Candidatus Heimdallarchaeota archaeon | reverse complement strand
CAGCACGATGGTGTTCGTGGTTCCAATAAACACTATTCAAGATTAGTAGACATAGGTATGCTTGATATTACACAACAAATGATTCATAAATCTAAATTGTCAGTAATAGAAACTCCTGACCTTGAACAGCGAATTAACATCATTGTGACACAATCAATTAATTCAATGCCAGCTAATATAAAATTCTTAACTTAGAGCAATTGACAATGAATAAAAAACAATATGAAAAAGATCTAAAACAAAAGCAAGAAGAACATTTAAAACAAATTAAACCTTTTATTCCTCCTCCTTCTTCAGATAACTGGAGACCTTGTTTGCATGATTCTTGCCCTGAATGTGTTGGAACGGGTATTAAAAAAAATGGATCAATATGTGTTCATAATATAAGTTGCCCATGCCCTAAATGCACACCATATTGTTGTACTGCAGATTTAACTGGAAATATTAATATAAAAGGATAACATAGATAGGAGAACAAAACATGAATGAAATTCCCGCCGAACTTAAAAAAAGTTATTGATGAACTAAGAATACCCACTGATGAATACACGAAAATATACAACAGACATACCTGGAAAACATGATGCTGTTGTAGTTAACCCAACAATGTATAAGTTAATTAAAAAAACAAAATACTTTATCAAAAATGACATATATTGTTCTTGCAAATGTTGACAATGAAACAATTCGGATAAGAAAAATAGTCGAAACTGGTGCTGTATTATCTTAAAATAACTTTAGAGGAAAAAAAATGTCAGAAGAAACACAACCAAATACAAGATACACGGATTATTCTAGTGAAATTCCACACTTGTCGTTTACTTATGATGATGATTATTACCCAAACGATGACGATCTTCCAGATCCACAAGTCCGCCCTGTAATTCCCGGTGCCCTTGAAAAAATTCAAAAGGTAGGAATTGGACCAGTTGAACTCCCAATTATAATCGAACGAAGAGACGGAGGAACCCAAGAAGTGTATGCCCGTGCATCGTTGTATGGATCATTGGATGATCCCAAATTAAAGGGATTAAACATGAGTCGATTTTATGTAATAATGCATGAAGCAATTGAAGACGCAGTATCTGTCGATGCCCTTAAAGACATTCTCTTTCAAATGAGAGAAAAACAAAATTGTACAAGCGTTTTTTGCAAACTTCGTTTTAATTATCGAATGACTCAAGATGCTCTTCGTACTCGAAAAGAATTACCACCGGATACTCCAGACTCAGAAGTATTTAAAGTTGTAAAAGGCAAAAAGCTTTCATATGAGAAGGCACAAGGCCATATCTTTTATGCGTGTGAATTAGAAGGACAGTTAATTGATGGAATCTATAAATTCTTTTTAACAGTAAAGTATCGGTATTCGAGTACCTGCCCGTGTAGTTTTACTTTAGCACAGGATGCAATGACGAAAAGAGGAAAAGCAGCAAATGGTCATAGTCAGCGAAGCACTGCGACTATCAAAGTTGAATTTGACCCCAACAATCCTGTCTGGATTGAAGATATTGTCGAAATGGCAAGAACCCAAATACCAACAGAAGTGGTTGTGGTATGTAAAAGAAGAGATGAACAAGCATTTGCAGAACGAAATGGATCAAATTTATTGTTTACCGAAGATGCTAGTAGGTTATTATATGAAGGATTAAATCGGATGTTTATAAATGGTAGAATTAAGGATTTTAGTGTTGTAACTGAACATGAGGAATCACTACACCCTTTTAATGCAATTGCAGTAATGTACAAAGGAATTGAAAATGGGTTAAGGTAATACCACACTAGACATGCCAAGAAAAATTCCTTCAGAAAAATTAGAACTTCTCAACAACAAAAAATGGTTATTTAATCTCCATGTTGTTGAGAAGTTTTCTATTGTGGAAATTGCAAGAGATATTCTTCAAGTAACTCCTGCAACTGTAGCTAGATTCATTAAACAACATAAAATACAATCTCCTTCTCAGCAAGAGCTCCGAGAAGCCTCTAATATAAGAAAATATGGTGTTTCTAATCCTGGAATGGTTCAAGAATTTAGAAACAAAGCACACAACACTATGGTTAAAAAATTTGGTGGACATATTTTTAGTACAACGGTTGGCAAAAATAAAAGAAACAATACATGTCTCAAAAAATATGGTAATATAAATCCAGCAAAAATAAAAGAAATCAAAGAAAAAATAAAACAAACAAAACTAAAAGATGCATATATGTTTCTTCAAAATAAACAATGGTTGTATGATAAACATTACAAAGACAACAAAAGCATAACAGAGATTGCTGAAGAACTTAAAATAAGTTGGTCTACTGTTCAATCATATTTTAAACAGCATCAAATCACAATACGACAATGTAGTATTCCTTCAGTAATTCTAAACAAATTAAATGATAAAGATTGGTTATATGAACAACATTGTGAAATGAGAAAGTCCTTTGCTGCTATATCAAAAGAATTAGGTGTTCAAGATGATACAGTTAGGAAGTATGCAAAGAAGCATGGAATCGATACACATCTTTATAGCTCCCTTCCTGTAGACACTTATGATAAATTAACCAATGTTGAGTGGTTACAAGAACAGTGCATTACACATAAGAAAAATTATAACCAAATTGCAAAAGAATTGAACATATCTTCTATAACTGTATCTAAGTATTGCGAACAACATGATATTGTCCCCATAGGAAAAGGTAGAAAAATTTCATCTAAAATATTAAAAAAATTAGAGGATAAAGAATGGTTAGAAAAACAGCATTTATATCACAAAAAACCTTTAATTCAAATTGCCACTGAACTTGGTTTTTGTGATAATACTCCAACAAATTCTGGAATATTAACAACACAAATGAGAAAATATAATATCCCAATTCGCAATTTTTCTCATTCATCGGGCGAAAAACAAGTTCTTGAGTTTCTGTCTCTTATACACATCTGACG
>WAPZ01000415.1 GCA_015520535.1 Candidatus Heimdallarchaeota archaeon | reverse complement strand
TGAGTCTTGCGGCGTTTTTCCAATAAATACTAATTCCATTTCTTTTTTCGGAGTGAGATGTACCAAAATTGAGATAGTGCGAAAGGTGAGTTCCAGTCCTAATTTCCGATGAATTTCAATTATGTTGTCAAAATCATTTGAATGGTACTGGTGGTGATACTTTTCCGTGAAAAAACGGAGTTGCTCAATCATTGAATATGGAAGATCTTTTGAGGCTAAAATTTGAGTGTGACCATGGACAATAGAAGAACCTGCGGGCCACAAGCAGTTCCATAAAAATAATGGATAACAAATATCCGGTTCAATTGTTGAAACCTTCTCCAACCAGAGATTTTTAACCTTAAAATAGTCTTTAACCAATTCCAATGGAATGTTCAGTGGATTATGAAACTTAGAGATGATTAGGGAATGAAAGCCCTCAAACTTGGAGATATTGCTTGCAGTGATCGTATATGGAGTTTTAATTCTTCCAAACATGTCCTCTGGTGTCATGTCTAAAGGATGACAAAAAGAACAATTTTCTTCAAAATCTGGAAAATGTTCGCTGCCGGTCCCAGAGGTAATATTTACAGTTTTCAAGGGACGCAATGCACGTAATTCGTTAAATAATGTCATTTCAAAGGTAATTTTGTTATATACTTTGATAATCTTCTGTGACGATACCTTTTCTACGCTTCCAAACGTCTTTTCAACCCATGGTTGCATAGTTTCGGGCACGATAAGACGACCCGTGGACATTTCTACCTCATAAACTCGAGAAAATAACTTTCTGTCACTTTTTTCTAGCTTTTCAAGCATATTAGGCAAATCAATTATTGTTTGACCCATCATTATCACATAAGAAAACATTTTTCAGAAAATACGCGTTCATAGAACGGATTCTCGAACAAAAGATAATATAAAGTGGTTAAAAAATGTTTGTTAAGTGAAAGAACGGCGATTACAATGAGAATAGCACGAACATTAGAAGAATATGCGCCACATGTTGGCGAAAAAGTGATTGCCGAGATTTATGAGCATGCACGGAAACTTTACGGCACAAAAATCGTTCATATCAACTCTACCTACCAAGGTGGTGGTGTTGCGGAGATGCTTCTCAGTTTAGTGCCATTGATGAACTATGTCGGTCTTGAAGCGGAATGGCGAATTATCTCCGGAAGAACCGAGTTTTTCAATGTCACAAAAAGGATCCATAATTGTCTCCAGGGTGAATCGGGCGAACTTACTCCCGAAGAACAAGAACTTCACATTAGAACGAATGAAACGTTTTCTGAATATACCAAAATCGAACACGACGCGGTGATTGTTCATGATCCACAACCCGCACCTCTTATTCGATTCTACAAAAAAAGGCAACCATGGATCTGGCGATGTCATATTGATCTTTCCAACCCCAATACACAAGTTTGGAGCTATTTAAAGCAATTTATTCTCAGATATGATCGCCTCATCTTTTCCCATGAAAAATACCAACCAAAAAATTTTCCCGTAAAGAATTATATCATTCGTCCCGCAATCGACCCACTTATTCCTAAAAATCAGCCACTCTCCGACCAAGAAATCGAAAAGTTGTTCAAAGAATTTGAAATTCCAACCGATAAACCAATTATTGCACAAGTCTCAAGATTTGATAAGTGGAAAGACCCCGAAGGCGTGATTGACATTTTTAAGCAAGTCAAAAAAGAAATAGATTGCCGACTCATTCTTATCGGTAGTATGGCAAGTGACGACCCAGAAGGCTGGCAAATTTATGAAAATGTCTTAAAAAAAGCGGGATCTCTAATCGAAAACAGAGAAATTATCCTCATCACGATTCAACACGATCTTCTTGTGAATGCTATTCAACGAAAAGCTAATGTAATTATCCAAAAATCCCTACGTGAGGGATTTGGACTCACGGTAACAGAAACTCTTTGGAAAGGAAGACCAGTAGTAGCCTCAAATGTTGGGGGAATTCCACTTCAAGTTAAAGATGGCGTTAATGGCTTTTTACTGGATCCTTATGACTATACGGGCTTTAGCGAGAAAATTATCTATCTTTTACGCCATCCAGAAACGGCTACACGACTAGGAAAAGCTGGTAAAGAAATTGTTCGAGAACATTTTTTGATTACACGACTTTTGAAAGACTATTTAAAACTTTTAAACGATGTTTTCTATTAAAACGTATTAAAACATGTTAAACAAGCCATTGAGACACGGCAAAAAATCAGAATTTTCAGCGAACACTAGTCATGTCAAATTTTGTTGTATATTTTCTTGATACACCATAC
>WAPZ01000414.1 GCA_015520535.1 Candidatus Heimdallarchaeota archaeon | reverse complement strand
CAGATGTGTATAAGAGACAGCTTCCAAGCTCTGGTAATTTGGCAAAAGGTTCACTAAACTTGTCGAAATTGGCACTAAGAATCGAAGAATTCAGAAAAAGTAACTCAATTGATTTTTTGATTCTTCTTTTACCACGGCTAAGTATCAACTCAGCGTATCTTTCTTATTTGACGTTAATTGACATGTTAATACTCATTGTAGCTGCAAGAAGGGAAAATATCCGTAATACACACCAATTAATTCACAAGGAAATCATCTATTATCCCCTTCCTATTGGTATTATTCTAAATATGGTAGATGAAGTCTTCCTCACACCAAAAGACATGGAAGATTATATTAAAACTATGGAAAAAAACTTAGATGCTCCCATTATTGCCACCATTCCGTTCAGTGACGAATTAAGAAAAGTGACAAAAAATGGTATTGTGACAAAAAGCCTTCCTCCCGACTTAGAAACAATGTTTAGACAATTATCACTCCATTTTAAATCATGGGTCGACTCCGTGCTGTTACCATTTAATTTCGAACATGAAGACCGCGGTTATAAACAACACGAAAAAGAAAAACTAATCGCATTATTTGTAGCTGATAAAATCAGTGGTATTCCCTTATTTTCATATTATTTCAGCGCAGAGTCTGCACGTCATTATAAAAACCCCAGTTTACTAATGGGTGCCTTAGCCGGTATTACGGCGGTCATTCAAGAAAGTATTGGCACAGAAAAAGCCGGAATGCTCCAAAAAATCCACCACACAAATGTAATCATCCTCTTTAAAGTGGGCACTTACACAACAACTGTGCTTTATACAAAAAAAGAATCTGACAAGATACACCAGCTCTTGAACGAATTTTCAGCACATTTTGAAAAGGAATTACACGATGAAATTCTGTTATTCAAAAAAACTGGAAATGTGACACAATTCGAAAAAAAAGCCACTGAACTAACTGAAAAGGTTTTTGCAGACTTTATTTTTTATGTTCCGGCACAATCTCCTATTATCTCACGACTATTAACTAAAATTGCACAAGAAAAGAGTCTTACAAATGTTGAATCTATCTGGAATTATTTTCTGGAAAATGAATTCGACTCAACAAACGAAACGCTCATGTATGAATTATTTAAAGAGTTTTTTTCTGAACATAACAGAATTCACGAACTAATTAAAAATCATCTTCATTTTTCTAGAGAAATTCGCCATAAAATCCAACGATTTGCTCTAAAGCAACAAAAACAATCGTGCTGGTGCATCAAATCCCCGACCTACATCCTTGCCAAAAGCGTCGACGCCATCCACTTCATCGATCTCCCCAAACATCTTCAACCAACGTTAAAAGCATTCTTGGAATTTGATCTCCTCACGGCTGAAGAAATTGCTCAAACAACAAAAAGATCTGAAACTGAAGAAATCGCATATCTTACTGAATTGGAGAAATTGGGCTTTGTGAAGCGAATATATAGACGAAATGAATAATTAACTGTGTGAATGAACTTGGTTAAATATCTCAAGGTCACTTCTATCCTTAATAAACACAAAAAAAGGGATGAATGGTTTTTAGACGATTATACTATTAATCCATATGAAGCTTGCTCCTTTAATTGCCTTTATTGTTATATTCGCGGATCAAAGTATGGCGAAAACATGGAAAGAGGGTTGATTGTTAAAATCAACGCACCACAACTGCTCGAAAAACAACTCAGCAAATATGCACGTAAAAAGGAATACGGCTTTATTGCCTTAAGTTCGGCAACAGATCCATATATACCGATTGAAAAAGGGGTTCGCCTCACTAGAAAGTTGTTACAGATTATTTTACATTATCGCTTCCCCGTTATTATTATTACGAAATCACCGTTAATATTAAGGGATTTAGACCTGCTAGAAGAAATTGATACACATGCTATTTTACCGGATGACCTAAAAGAATATCCTGGACGCGGTACTATGATTTCCTTCTCTTTTTCAACTTTAGATCCGCAGATTGCAAAAATATTTGAGCCAAAAGCCCCAACACCACAACAACGCATTGATGCCCTAAAAGAATGCAAAAAAGAAGGTTTTTTCTGTGGAATCAATTTTATTCCACTTTTGCCATATTTAAGTGATTCCCACGCACATATAGAAGAAATGGTCCGCCTAGCACAAAAATTGAAGGTAGATTTTACCTTTTTTGGGGCTTTAACTTTATTTGGGAATCAAAAACGAGACAGCAAAGTGCTATACTTTAAAGCACTGAAACAACATTTTCCGGATCTGTTAAAAAAGTACCAACTGATGTACGCCAGCGATTCCTATCCACAAAAATCCTACCAAGAAAAAATCACACCTGTCTCTT
>WAPZ01000413.1 GCA_015520535.1 Candidatus Heimdallarchaeota archaeon | reverse complement strand
CGCTGTACTTTTGAATTACTGTTTAATTTAATTCCTAGTACAGTTCTGAGGGTTCCTTCCTTAATTCTTTGTGGAGTTTTTCGAATCAGAGAATCAATAATCCGTAGCGGTTGCAATGTAGCGATCATTACATTTATACGCGGTTTTACACCATCCATTTCTATAAACGGGTTATTATTTATAAAATTCTTCAATTGAAATCTGCTGGGTGTGGATAACAGATTTGGCATCTCATGATACGTCATCAAAACTAATATAAAGCGTTTTAAGGGCGGTTGATGGTTATAAAGTGAAAAGAAAAGTTGTTTGGCAACTGTTGACGAAAGTTGAGTTACGGCTTTCAAAAAGGAAATTGTCAAATCTAAGGAACGCGTTGAAAGCTCTATTAATATTTTTTCCAGTAACTTGATAACTTGATCTTTGTATGTTGAATATAACATAATTAATGAATGACATAAATTAGTTAAATCTTCTGTACTAATGTGACGAACTTTTTCGGAAAATTGTTCCGTTAAAAGGGAAAAAAATTCTTGATAAAGGTTCTTTTTACTGGGTATAATAGCTTCAGTAAACAAATTAATCCAAATTGGAATAATTTGATAGTTTTCCGTTTTAGATAATATTTCAAGCGTGTTTTCGCCAAGAAAATCAAAAATGAGGTCATTTACATCAAAATTCATGACTTTAATTAATTTGGGAATAAATTTAAGCTCTTGTCCCACTAAATGGGAAAAATTTGCCTCAGAGAACCATTTTGCAAAGCTAATGCGATATCTGATAATCTCTTTTATTGTATCAACTAAGGTAGGCACCATGTCGCTGGTGAGCCACGGCCAATAATTAAAAAGTGTCATAGTTGCACGTTCAATTATAGTAGCGCGAGCATTTGTCATTTCTAATGATAAGAGTTCCCATATTGCCCAAAATATAAATGTTAAATGATTATGATACGCAGACAAAACTAATTGGCGCTTATACAGTTTTCGATAATAATGTTGACGTTTTTTCCGTTGACTAAGGCGAGGAAATAAGAGTGAGGTTAAAAAATTGAGTTTAATGGCCAATGGTGAAAAAAACGTTTTTATTGAATGTTTGATACGCCTAAAACGATTTTGATACATTCTACCACTTAATTTATAGTAAATGAGAAGGAATGGTCGCCATTCGTCCCATAAATCGGTAATAACCTGATCTAAACTATAGGATTCTTGATTAGCAGTATAAATTTGAATATGATTTAACGGAGTCCGCATGATTTCTTCATCTAATACATGGCAAATCTCGCCGCTTCGATAAAGATGAAGACTCTTACCACGAAGTCGAAATCCAATGTTATTTCCACCCATACGTTGCAAATGAAAATTTACCACACCCTCCAAAGCGACCGTCCCTACAAGAACGGGATTATGAATGTCAATTTGTTCTAAAGGAATAAACGCTGCATTTTTGGACGGCACTACATAAAACGTCTTTCCATTTTTTGACTGAAATTCTAAGCCTCTTGGGGTTTCACCGAGAAATTCGATGTCTTGAACCACACTTCTAATCAACGACGGTGCAATTTCCGGAACAAGCATCATCAATAATGCGAGTTGTGTCCGTAATGCTACTTTTGGGTGAACAACATACTTGTCCATTACATACTTAATATATGATTGACATTCCGTACAAAGTAATTTGTCTATCTTATGAGAACTTTTCTTCGATAAAAGAGTTTCACACCTTAAACATTTATCAACCACGACTAAAGCGCCCACTTTCAATCTATCTTACATCTAAAAAAACATCCTTCAAAGAATTTAAAAAGATAGTGAAAATAGAAGCAAAGAAAAAAGAAAAATATAGTAGTTATGTGGCATTTTTATTCTATATCAACATATTTAGCTAATTCTTTGAAGCGACCACGGATTGTAACGGGAGTTGTACCCGCTTCATTAGCAATTTCTTGCTGTGTTTTGCGTTCTCCTGTTTTCATTCCCGCAAGATAAATTGCCGCAGCAGCAATACTTCGTGGATTTCGTCCAATGGTTAATCCATGGTTTAAAGCAATTTCAGTTATTTTAGCTGCTTCAATGCGAGTTTGCATTGATAAACCAAGTTTTTCGCCGATTCGATGGACTAATTGAATCAAGAAACGTAAACGATCTTCTCTACTAAATCTTCTTAGTTGATTCATGTCCAAATTCTCTAATAACGTTCGAATCGCCTTTCGTAATTCTTTTTCTTTGCGCATCTGCACATTTTTTGAGATTGATTTATCTTCTTGATAAATTTTGAGGAAATCCCTTAGTGTATACCCTAATTGCAACTGATATGCTGCCAAAAAAACTGAAGCGTAAGCAATCATTTCAATTGATCTGCCTTGAATTAAATTTTGGGATAGTGCTTTTCGATAAATCTCAGCCGCGAGGTTTTCAGCACTTTCTGGAAGGTTTAAAAATTGAACCATACGATGAATATACGTCATAGCATCGCGTAAATTTCGTTCTTTTGCCTGTTCCGTAGCATTATCAAGTTGTTGCCACTTTCGGTATTTTCCACGCTTGTCTGGACGTATAGGATTTCCTTGGCTATCTTTTGAAGATACTCCGATATGAGAACGTATTCCCGAGTAGGGAAGATTTGGATTAATTGGACTGCCGCTACGTTCTCGTTGTTCACGCTCTTGACTATCGTAAGCACGCCAATCTGGTCCTAAATCTATTATGTCAGCGCCAACATATCCGCAGTTTGGACACACAAAATGGCCACGTTGCGGATCTCTAATTAATGTGGCACCACATTCGTCACAAATATATTCATCATTTTCTTTTTTTTCTTTTTTCGCATGAGTCAATAACTGCCCTCCGACTCGAAACCATATCAAGCGGTTCCAATCGTATAACACGATTCTACTATTCATTTAAATGGGACACCAGAAAGCTTAAAAAGCTTTTCATAGCAGCATTTCTAGCATTTTAATTTAGGCGGAGCTAAATATATAAAATGCCGTGTCTCGATGTATATTGATTTAAATTCAAATTGTTTTACTGTTAACATGGTGATTAGCAATGCTTCAATCCGTTATGGAGCAAAAAAAGCATAAACTAGGAGAATGGGATCATAAAAAACATTATGGTAAAGTTAGTATATTAGAAACACGAGCGGACACCGTTCTTAATGACTACGCCCACCTAATGGATCTTTTAAACTATAAAACATATTTTGACCCCTCTAAAGATCTTATTCTTAAAATTAATTTATCATGGACAAAGTTTTTTCCTTCATGTTCAACACCACCGTGGGCATTAGATGCCGTGTTAAAAAAATTAACGAAAGATGGATTTAAAAATATTAAGACAGTTGAAAATCAAACGGTAGTAACACATCCGTGGAAGGGAGCTCATTATAATAAGTGGTTACCGATTTTAGAACGGGAGAACCTACGATTTTACCCGTTAACAGATGTTGAATGGGTGCCTTACAATCCAAAACATGATATGTTAGTCATGGACGAATTATTTGATCCAATCCTAGTCCCTAAGATATTTTTTAATTCTTATATGATACATCTGCCGACAATGAAAACGCATGGGCATACCACTACAACGGGCGCCATGAAAAATGCCTTTGGCGGATTAATTCCTAAATACCGACATCATGCTCATAAAAAAATTCATGAGGTGTTAGTTGATCTATTAGCAATTCAACAAGAGATTCATCCAGCGATTTTAGCAATAATGGATGGTACTGTCTGTGGAAACGGCGCCGGACCGCGAACCATGAAACCCCACATTGGAAACCTCATCTTAGCCAGTTTTGATCAAGTAGCCATCGACGCTCTGGCAGCAAAAATTATGGGGTTTGAACCATTGAAAATCCCATATATAAAAATGGCACACGACTTGGGACTAGGAATTGGTGATGTTGATCAGTTAGATATCATTGGAACAGAACCATCTAAAATTAAATCTTTGAATTTTAATTTTTCCGTTGCTCAAAGTGTTGTCATTAAATGGGATCGACGCCTCCGAATAACAACGTCAAAAAAGAAGATACTCTATCCATTACACAAATTTCTGTTCTACTCACCGTTCTTTAAGTTCTTTATCTTTGGTTCCGAAGCCTATCATGACTACCTTTGGTATCCAACTGTCGGAAAACGTTATATTAAGGACTTCTTAAAAACAGAATGGGGTGAATTGTTTTTAAAATACCCGATGGGCGAGGCACGCACCTTCCCAAAAATTCATAATTGGGACCCATATTAGCAATGATATCCATTATCGCTATTGGAAAGCCACAACTCCATTACGT
>WAPZ01000412.1 GCA_015520535.1 Candidatus Heimdallarchaeota archaeon | reverse complement strand
ATCTTTAACTCAAATGATCAAAAGTACCTCACAGTTTTAGCACGGAGAATTTATAATAATTTATATGAAATTTATAAGTTTTTGGAGCGAAGTTGGGAACACTTCAAGCAGAAAACAGAATCACTTGAAATTGAAAAAATTCGAGCTTTAAATGAAGTTAAAGAGGATTTCTCACAAGAAACGTTAGAGATAATTGCCTCAAGTGAGAGCAAAAATCCAGTCGTTGTTTTTCTAAAAGAACCAACAAACGAAAATGAATCAAAAATTTTCGATAGATTCATGAATGCTATTTTTGTTTTTGATGGTAATTCAGCACAAGATGTAACTAAACGTGAAAAAATAAGAGTACTTCATGCAAATGAAGATTTAGGAGTTTTAATTTTAGAAAAAGAGCCAAAAAATCGGACACTTTATCTGAAACCGAATACATATGTGATTGATCGACAGATTGAAGCTATAAAAAAGATTCAAAACATTCCACATCCCTTGCAAAGACCACTCCTAAAGCTTTTTGAAAAAAAGGATAGAACGAGCTGGGACAATGTTAGTCCAAATGTTGATATTGATAAATGGTATTTTCTGACCGACGATGCTTTTGAAGGAACAAGTGAACAACGAAAATTTGTTAAAATTGCTTTGGCAACGCCAGATTTTGCTTTACTCGAAGGTCCACCTGGCTCCGGAAAAACAACAACAATATGTGAATTAATAATTCAATCAATCCGGCGAAATGAACGTGTTCTTCTTTGCGCCTCTACACACGTAGCTGTAGATAATGTTTTAGAAAGAATTAAAAACAGGGAAGAAGTTGTGGCTGTAAGAATTGGCGATAAAAGAAGAACCTCAAAATCAGTAATAGACTTTCAACTAGAAAATCGAGTAAAATCAGAAAAAGAGCGAATAATTGAAAGAATTAGGAAAATACCACGAGAAAATAGATTGGAAAGCCAAAAATATCTTTTAGATGCACTGAATTCCCAAAATGGAAGTTCTATTATCGAAAACTTAATTTTAGATGGTGCTAATTTAGTCTGTGGGACAACTATTGGCGTTCTACAACACCCGGAAATTAAAAAAAATAAGTCATCAAATAAACCCCTATTTGATCTTTTAATCATTGACGAAGCAAGTAAAACGCCGTTTCATGAGTTTCTTGTTCCAGCTTTACTAGCAAAAAAATGGATTTTAGTTGGTGATCCAAGACAATTATCTCCATATATTGATGAAGAAGAGATAGCAGCACATTGTGATGCTATTTTACCCGACGAAATTGATCAGAAAATTTGTTTAGATGTGTTTTTAGCATACAAGAATTCAAAATCTACAATTGTAGTTATAAACGATGAGGATCCAAACACTTTAAAAATGGCAAAGAAGTACAAAAAACAATGCGAAAAACTAGGTGTTCCTTTTTTTGATTTAAGATCATTAAGAGGAAAAAAAATTGAAATAAAGAATATGTTAGCAATATGGGGAGCAAACATAATCATTGGTACGAAAGAATTACTAGAAAAATATCAAGAATACTTGCCATACGAATTTAACTACGATAAAGAAAGTTTTAATGATGAAACCTACCAACGACGACTAAACTGGTGGAAAAATAAGTCTACCTCCAGCACAAATGATGAAGAAAAAAAATGGTCAAATGAGATTGGATGGCGACTTATTCGCTACTACGAAAATAGAAGAACGGAAGAGGCTCAAAACAATTTAAGAGAAGAAATATCCTTACTCATTCCTAAATGGGATGAAACTGAAATTAACGCGGAAGAAGAAAATCAAGAGGAAATCTCCGAATATGAGAATAATGATACTGATTCAAAAGAAAATTTGGAGAACGAAACTTATTTAGAGAAAGAAATTAGAAAAAAACTAAATGGACTCAGAAAAGTCGCATTTCCATCCGTTTTAGAGTCTCTTATTGAAGGATTTGAACCATCTGAAAAGGAAAATTTAAATTCAAGCATTCTATATAGTGGCTTCAAGAAGGAGGTATTGGAAACACGGTGGGTATTGCTTTCATATCAACACAGAATGCATCCGGACATTTCAAAATTCCCTAGAGAATATATCTATGAACGCAAAGCATTAAAAGATCCTAAAAATATTGCAAGGCAACGACAACTGAATTATAATAAATATAAAGACATGAGATGCTGTTGGATTAATGTAAATGGGATAATGGATTATAAATTAAATGTTAATGAAAAAGAGGCTCACAAACTGTTAAAAGAGTTATATGATTTCATTGAATGGGCCAAAGATAATCCTAAGCAAGTAAGAAACAACAATAACAGTACCGCTACTTGGTCAATAGCAATTCTAACCTTTTATCGTTCACAAGAATCTTATATAAGAAAAAAACTCCAAAAAAAATTTGATTTGGGAAATCGTCGACATTTTTTTGATTTACGAGAAAAAAATGTTCAAATTCAGTTGTATACCGTTGACAAATATCAAGGACAAGAAGCTGACATTGTATTTTTATCTTTTGTGAAAGCAAGAAAAAAATATGCGGAAAAAAGCAAAAATAAGATTAAGTTTCGAGGAAAAAATTCGATTGGCTTCTTAAGCAGTCTCAATCGTTTAAACGTTGCAATTACAAGAGCTAGATATCTCCTTCTCTTGTTCGGTGATAAAAGCTATTTGGAAAGGCAGGAAAAAAGCACTGTATTACAAAATTTGGCTAAAAAAATTCCAACTACTATCGACTATCGATAACAGCAATCAATTGTATACAAGGGGAAAAATATGAGTAGTTCATCAGCAAATAAAAGAATCGAGATTAAATTAGGAAGAAAACTGACATGCAAACTCATTTTAGCTGAGCTCGATATTGGTATTCCGAACACAGAACGAAAGGACATAATAGCTGTCTTGAAGTTAACTGAAGAAAATGATGATGAAATGATTTCACCTGAAGATGTCGCCAAAAAACTTCTTCTTAGAGACCTAAATCACAAAGCAATGATTAAAGCTTCAGAAAATATCTTAAAACGTCTTCAAAATTTGAATTTACTGGAAATGGACAATAATTCAAAAAAATTTAGGTTGACTCCCACCGGAAAGGAGGCAATTAAAACCGCCAAAATATATTTTCCTGAAAGAGGTGTCTATGAAATTGTCTACACCGATGATCCACTAATACCGAATAAAATTCTTTCTATTGAAGCCATGTCTCAAAATCTCAAGGAGTATATCGATAATATTCGCAAAAAAAATGATTCTGAGAATAATAGTGATAAATCTTTCATTTCAGACACCCCAGAATGGTTGAAAGAATTAGAACGAAAAGAAATTGAATGTTTTTTCATTAAGAGAGAGGAAAACAGAAATAGTGTAAATGAAAAAATCAAAATTTTTACAGTTGGTAATAAGGTAAAGG
>WAPZ01000411.1 GCA_015520535.1 Candidatus Heimdallarchaeota archaeon | reverse complement strand
GTCAAAGCCTCACCAATAAGAAAAACTTTCATCTCTTTTTTTTGTAGTTGTTGGGATAAAATATTTTGGACATGTGTGATGAAGGAATTGGATAATTTTTCAAGGTTTAAGGATGAATAATCGTCGTTTCTCTCATTATAATAGAAGTAAGCAGTTTTGTAAGGCTTTTCTTTAATGTTTTCAAAAAAATAATCGAAAAAAAATTCGTTTATGGGATTATTTTCTTGCAATGCACAAAGGATAAAGATTTTTGCGAACTCCTCTGTTTGTGAATCTGTGTTAACATAATGAATGTCTCCTTCTGTAGTATGTTCGGTCATATAGTTTTCATCCTCCGCTAATCAACGTAAAGGATCCTTTTTTATAAGTATCTTTTTACAAAAAAATACGATTATACGTGCGATTCGTAATGTTCTTAAATACCAGTCGACTCATTTATTCTTGGAATTACTCATGAAACATGAGTGCAATCATAATATGCAGCCCGTTATGGAGCGACTTAAATCAAGGAAAACTTGGTAAAAATGTTTAAAAAACTTAACTACCCGAAAATTCTGAAAGGAATAGTATTGGTAACTTTTTCCGATTTGACGGGTCCTCAGCCTTTATACTGCTCAGTTTCTGACTTAACGGAAGAACAAAAAAATTTCATTTCTATTCGGGCGTTTTCCGGGTTAATGGCAGGGCTTGATTATGGAACAGTCGATGGGGTTGGAAAAATTCGTGGAATGTTAGACATAACGGGGACAAATTTTAAAGCATTAGGCATTGATGTAATAACGGCTGGTCGGGAAGACATAGATGATCCGCGCCTTATACGTCGAACACCCAGTATGATTTTCTACGTATTTGAAGAGGATAAATGGAAAAACGTGCAATCGGCATCCGCATTAATAGAACAACTAACACGAGAAGAACTTCAAGGTATTAAGAAAGTAACGCGATTGACCTCGGACGCATTACTTCGACATTTAGAAAAAACAATCAATTACCAGTTATTACGGTGGTTGGCTAAAAATTCTTCCAATTCACTCTATGATATATCCACACTATTTAAGCTGAACGAAAAAGAACGCTTTGTTGCACAAATATTAATGAAAATGGCACCAGAATATAAAAACCAAGGTATCCCGCTTTCGGCATTACAAAAAAAGTTAATGTACGATAAGCTCGAGGTGGTCGAGATAATCGAAGCCATGGCAGATAGATATCTCGTTTACATTGACGAACGTTCGAGAATTCATCCCATTGAGCCTCTAATGTAAAGTAAAATAAAAAAGATTTGTCAAAAAAAGCAAAAATACGTCTATTTCATGGTGTAAATTCACATTTTAAGGAGACGTTCAATGAAAGGAAAATTCTTAATGATTCATTCTTATAAAGGTGGAACAGGGAAAACCGCCCTTTCTTTATACATTGCAAAATATTTTGCTGACAAAGGAAAAAAAGTTCTTCTCATTGATGCTGATTTCCAAGCACCAAGTTTATTTAGTTTTTTTCCTAAACCAGGTGAAGATACAAAAACATTCAATGATTATTTGGAAGCTCCTGAACATTCAATTTTTGACTGCATATATCCGTCAGTCAAAGAAAAATACGATGTGATTTTTAGTAGACCACCCGAAACCGGATCAAAAGTACTTTCAACAGACACTCAATGGCACAGAGTCGCATTAGCTCGTATCATACATGCCAATACAGAACTTTCACGCCGCTATGATCTTATCATTTATGATACTGGTCCCGGACTTAATTTAATGGCTACAAATATCTTGGCAGTTGCTGAAATAGCGATCATAGTTGTTAGACCAAATGATTATTCGGTAATGGGAACTCTCCTCATGCTTAAAGAAATATATTCATCCTTTAGTCAGCAAAGAAAAGACTTTGTTCTTTTTAATCAAGTTCCACCCAAATTCTTTTCCATTAAGAAAAAAATTTTAAATAATTGGCTAAACCTTATTAAAGACGGCTATCCTAAGGCTGAAATCTTAGAAGCACTTCCTTATAGCGAGCACATTTCGACCACGCTCGGCGTTGGTGCATACAACTTACCGATTGATGTTCCACAGTTCCGAGAACCTTTTGAGAGAAATATGAAGCGCCTAGAAAAATTATTTAAACTATAATCCAACTTTTTTTAATTTAAATGATTCTGAATTGAGGTTTTTATGAAACAAACTATATTTTGGCTTATTGATGTAGATTATTATCGTTCTGGGACAACGGATGGTAGTCATGCCATTATCCGACTTTATTGCCGTCTGGCAGAACATCCACAGCAATTTTTCATAATCGAGGTTGAAGACTTTTTTCCTTATTTCTATGTGCGAAAAAAAGGTGAATATTCACGAGAAGACCTTGTTATACAGCTCAAAAAATATCAATCTATTGAAATGTGGCTTTTAAGTATTGAGAAAGAGGAAAAGAGACTCTATATTGGAAATAAACCGGTAACAGTATGGAAATTAACTGGCAAATCACCATGGAAAGTTCCTGAATTACGAGAACTCCTTAAAAAAGACTTTATAGTCGAAGAAGCTGATATTCCTTTTGTAAAGCGTTTTTTAATCAACACTGGTCTACGTTGCCTAAATCTTGCCTATATCAGTGGTGATCTCGAAGAAATAGGGAAAGAAAATGATTTTAACGTTTATAAGTGCAGTTACAGACAGATTTCACCATATAATGAAGCATCATTAAGAGTACAGAAGCAGGTACCATTAAAATTTCTGGCGTTTGACATTGAGGTTGATGATTCCGGTTTATCGTTTCAAGAGCTTCAATTAAAGAAAGAACGCCCTATTACTGCGATTTCAATATGTTATGGAACTGATGAAGAGAATTTTACGACTGAAGTTTTCTTCATGGAAGACACGTCACCTTTTTCCGAACGAGCTGTTATTATGAAATTTCTACGTCGCTTAAAGGAAATTAATCCGGATGTTATTATCACGTTTAATGGCAATCAATTCGATTTACCCTATTTGCTCAGTAGAATGGAATATCATGAAATCCCCATCTTTTATTTTCGAAGGTCTCGTACATCCACTCTTCATTATGACGACGTCATAAGGAATTTTCGTGGCGGAGGGTGGACTTTCGTTGATCTTGTGAATTTTACTCGCCGAATTCATCCACCTGATGGAAAAAAAACGCTTAATTCAGTTGCAAAACTTGTTTTAGGAAAAGAAAAGGTTGACGTACCTGAAAGAATTGGTGTTTTATGGAAATTAGGATTAAAAAATCCCCAATCTATGAAGATTTTCCAAGAATACGCCTTAAAAGACGCTTTACTCACGTACAAACTTTTTTGGGGTTTAGGCATTGATATTTGGCTTTTATCTTTAAGCTTAACGGGATATCCACCCGGTGATGGCATTGCAACTACAGAAAGAAATAATGGCGAATTTGAACTCATGCGGATACTGTTTAAAAAGAATATCCTTATTCCATCGTTACCCGATGAAAATGAAGTTCAACGGCGTCATGAACTCAAGAAAAAATACCCCCATCATGGCGGCTATGTATTTTCACCCACTCACGATTTATGTCAACATGTCATCATTGCCGATTTTCGTTCAATGTATCCGACATTAATTGTGGGGCATAACATTGGCGGCGAAAGCTTCACATTGGAGAATGTAGAGATTTTTGATGCTTTATCACGTGATCCACGTGAATTATTTGCAAAAAAACCAAAAACTTCTCTGGCAGAACTTCAAGAAAACTTGCTTAACGCACGTAATGATGTAAAAAATGCGATCAGAAAACTCCAACATAATGGTTCTGATAAAATGGATCAATATCAAGAAGAACTGCGCCGTTTAGATCGCCTTCAACGCGCTCTTAAAATTATTGCAAATTCGCTATATGGATCCCATAATTATCCGAAAGGGCGCTTTTATCATCATGTTATCGCAAATGCAATTACAGATATAGGTCGTCGCTACATTAATGATATTTCTGAATATATTAGATCACATAAACGAATTAAAGCTGAAGTAATTTACGGAGATACGGATTCCGTTTTTATTTGGCTAAGAAATGTCAAAAAAATCATTTTATCTGCGGGTGAAGAACATAAGAAAAATCTACTTAAAGAAAATAACTCGCAACAACAAATGACTTTAAGTCAAATAAAGCAATTTTTACAAGAAATTAATGCAATTCTTCCCTCACCAATGATGTTAGAGTTAGAAGACATTGCTTATAGGATTATTTTCAAAAAAGGTCGAAAAAAAGCATACGCATATCTTAGCATGTTCTCGGATCGAATTATAATCAAAGGCTTTGAATCTGTCCGTAGGGATTGGAGTTTTTGGGCTAAAAAAACGCAAAAGGAAGTTTTAAATCTTATCTTGCGTTATGGGGACGCTGGGAGAAAACGTGTGAAACAAAATGTGCTTGAAATAGGCAAAGAGTTATTATCACTTACAGAAAACCCACGTGATGAACGTTGGATTATTTTAGGGCCATTAAAGCGTGATCCACTTAAATATAAATCGAAAACTCCCGCTATTGGCGCTTTTTTGCATTATTGTTCGACAAATCATTTGAATCCTTCAGAGACGTGGACGCAATTTGATCGCTTTCCCTATGTTATTACTAAGGATCTTCCAGTAGATCTGCCCATTTACAGAAGAGCTCGACATCCATCCTTAGCTAAAAGTATCGACGCAGATTTTTATCTTAATGAAATGTTAAACGCGATTAATCGCTTTGGAATATATTTATCTCTTTCTGAGATTAAATCTCAATGGAAAAACAAGAAATTGGGCTACTGGTTGGATTAACTGTCATTTTTTAAGTCAAAAAATGGTAGGCAAATCAAAGCTTTTTTAAACCATGATAGAAAAGTTCAGATGAGATAATATGAGACTTTGAAGATAAATTAAAATGGTTTAGTAAGGTGTATAAGGATGTCAACATTACGTTTACTAATTAAAGGGCTTCGTTTTGGGACAAGGGCAAAAAAACGCTTTATTCCCTTTTTAGTTGTCTATATCTTTCTCTCGATTGTTACTATATTTTTAGTTGGTCAATTTGATCCTGCACAGCAAGAAGATCTTTTATCTGATAAAGGTGTTGTGGTGACAGCTGCCAATTGGGATGTAGTTACTCTTCAAGCAGCTGATTCAATTTTTAGTACCTACAAAGCGCGTGGTGATGTAGAAGCGGTTTTATATTTCCGTTACATTAATTTTGGACCTTCACTGCGAATTTTTGGAATTGATACTAGGTATACATGGGCATGGAATGATGTTCGACCAAATACGTTAGCAAAAGGACATTTTATTAGTCATCGCGGACAAGCAATGGTAAGTGAAGATTTTTCGTTGGATGCACTTACTGTCGGTTCAACAAAAGCCTTTGTGCATGCTGGTATTGGTACAGTACTTTCATTTGGTACGGGGGCTAATGATCCAAACGCAATAAATGTTAAAATTGTGGGACAGTTTAAAAAATCCCCGCGTGCCGCTGAGGATACACGCGAATGGATAATTCTTTCTAAAAAGGACTTTGAAAGCCTAGTCGGTATATTAGGGCTTAATCAAAATACAGATGTATACGTTCGGGACGTAGTTATTTTGGCAGCGGGTAATTCGCTTTTGAGTGCTTTTTTTGGAAAAGACGTTTATGAAACTGTAGATCAGATAGCTAATCAGGTGACTTCCGATATAAGTGGGAATTCAGCATGGGACAACACGCCAACCTACACGAAGCGTGCAGATAAGCTTCAAAAACGTACTTTTGCTGTCTTTGCTGCTGTTGTTGGGATATTTGGAACGTTATTTGTTTCCATTATCTATAGTTATTTGATAACTCGTTTTCGAAACCGTGAGATGGCAATCTTAAAAGCTATTGGCTACAAAAGTCGTCAAATTCAGATAATTGTTTTAGGTGAAATTATAAATGTGGCGTTAGGTGGCTTTATCATTGGTTTACTTCTCTTTCAACTTGTAATCTATGTCCAAGCTGTCTTTCTTTATAATCAAATTTATTATCGATGGGTTTTGACCTCAGTCACAAGCTTTCTTGCACTTCTTGCCATTGTGATCTTTTCGATCCCCGGCTTTCTAATCTTGTCTCGACGTAGTCTTTCAATACGCCCAATAGAAATTTTACGACAAATGTAAAACAAATGTAGTTAAAAAGGTAGTGAGGATTGAACAAAGATGGCAGAAGTCATTTTAATGGGTAAAGATTTAGTTAAGCAATATGTTCGTGGTAAAAGAGAGGTCATTAATGCTTTAAATCATGTGGATTGTGAATTTGAACGGGGAAAACTTTATATGATCATGGGGCCGTCTGGTTCCGGGAAATCAACGCTTCTAAATGTTCTTTCGGGGTTAGACAAGCCGACAGAAGGAAAAGTGATTTTTGAAGACGAGGATATCTCTCAGTGGGATGAAGAACGTTTAGCAGAGTTTCGACGCAAAAATGTGGGATTTGTATTTCAATCGTGGGAACTTATTCCTACGATGACCGCATTAGAAAATGTAGAGGCGCCATTATATCCATTGAAGATGAAATCACGTGAAATCCGTAGTCAAGCGATTTCATTAATTAAACAAGTAGGCCTTTATGAACGTATGGATCACTTCCCAACGGAACTCAGTGGTGGTGAACAACAACGTATTGCCATTGCACGAGCACTAATTTCAAAACCAAAAGTAATTTTTGCTGATGAACCAACGGGAAATTTAGATGAGGATGCTGGGCAGTCCATTCTTCGATTATTAAAATCTGTGACGCGCCGTGGTACAACAGTTATCGTGGCAACCCACAATACGGGTTTACGTTCATTTGCCGACGTTATATATAAAATGCAGAATGGACGACTTTCTGGTTAAAATTTTTCTTTATTTTTCATCTTTTTTAAAAGAAAAAAGAGAAATATATTTTTTATTCTTCGGGTTTGTAGGGCGGTAGTGTTCGTCTCAGTGGTTTGTCTTTTCTAAAGCCAAGAGCATAGTCGGCTTGTATTAATTTATGAATTTCTCGCGTTCCTTCATAGATGACGGCGCCGCGTGCATTTCTCCAATAGCGTTCGACTGGGAATTCGGCGCTGTATCCATAGGCACCATGGATTTGAATAGCGTAGTCAGCGCATTTTAAGGCGACATCACAAGCGTACCACTTAGCTAATGACGTTTCTTTTGTATTTCGAAGCCCTTTATTTTTCATCCACCCAGCTTTTAAGACTAGAAGTTTAGAAGTTTCGATTCCCGCAACCATTTCGGCAATCATTTCTTTGACAAGCTGATGTTCCGCAATTTTTTTTCCGAAGGTCGTTCGCTCATGAGCATATTTAATGCTTGCTTCAAGTGCAGCCCGTGCAAGTCCAACTGCTCCAGCAGCGACTGTATATCTTCCGTTATCTAACGCTGACATGGCAATTTTAAAGCCTTCTCCTTCTTCACCTAAGAGATTTTCTTTTGGTACGGCGACATTATTAAGAATGATTTCTCCGGTGTTTCCCGCTCGTACACCGAGCTTGTTGTGAATTGTCCCTGTTTGAACACCTTTAAAACCACGTTCAACAATAAAGGCTGAAATTCCACGATGGGGCGGCTGAGCGTGCGGATCAGTTTTTGCAAAAACCAGAAAGTTATCGGCAACATCTGCTAAAGAAATCCACAATTTGTTTCCATTTAAAATATAATAATCGCCATCTTTTTTAGCAGTTGTTCTAAGACTTGCGACGTCAGATCCTGCACCCGGTTCTGTTAGTCCAAAGGTTCCAATCTTTTCCCCACGAGCTTGTGGTTTTAAGTATTTTTCTTTTTGTTCCTCATTTCCCCATTGAAGTAGTGTTAGACTATTAAGTCCCATATGAACAGACATGATAACACGTAATGAAGTGTCACCGCGCTCTAATTCTTCACATGCCAACCCAAGCGAAATATAGTCCATACCGGCGCCATCATATTTTTCTGGTATGCTTATTCCTAAAAGTCCCAATTCTTTCATTTTTTCAAGGTACTGTGGGTTAAATTTTTGTTGAAGATCGTACTCTTTAATCGTAGGTATGACTTCATTATCGACAAATTCAGCAACTGCCTGTTGTAACATTTTGTGTTCTTCTGTTAATTCAAAATCGATTGCCATTTTATTCACCTTATTCCTAAGGGTCTTAAATACATAAATTTGTAGCCGTTATATATTTTTTTGCCAACATACAGTAGAATTTTTGATTTTTTATTTTGTTTCTTCTTTCTCAGAAGAGATAGAATGCTCAATGAGATGACTTCCATATTTCGCCGTGTGAAGGGAATAAAACAGAAAACATAAAAATTTTCAATGTTTTAGTGATTTTTTCTAAAAAT
>WAPZ01000410.1 GCA_015520535.1 Candidatus Heimdallarchaeota archaeon | reverse complement strand
TGGTAACATATTCCGACTTTAGCAAGTTATATAATTTTTTTGGCAGCTTCGCCGTTAAGTTAATGACGAAAATCCTAGAATGTCGTATTCTATTTTATTCACCATGTAGATGGAAAACAATGATGCTCTATTGGACATTCTCGATGTGGTTATAGATAGGAGGTTAATTGATGAGCTCGATGTCAAAAGAAATGAAAAAAATTATCTACACACTGAGCACATTAGAACGAAAGGTATTAAATATATTTAAAGAACACAATAAAGATTGCATTGCGGTTGAAGAGATCGAGAAAAAAGCAAAAGATAAACAACTCACAAGAAACGTGATTTTGAGGGTGTCACTTTGGTTACAGCGTAAAAATCTTGTTGAAGAGAAACGCACGCAAGGAAAAGTTTATACCTTAACAGAAAAAGGCATAATGGCAATAGAAAAAGGACTACCAGAGAAAAAATTATTTCACTTTATCAAAACACATCCAAACACCACAATCGCTGAGGCACAGAAGAAGAGTCAACTTTCTAAAGAAGAGTTTTCAGTAGCACTGGGATTTCTTAAAAAAAATGCAGTAATTAAAATAGTAAAAGGAGTTCTCTTGATAGAAGAAAAATTAAAAAAAGATCTGTTTCCTCACGAAGTTCTTTTAAATGAAATTTATAAGAAGAAAATCCTCTCAGAGAGCCAAATAACCCAAGAACAGCGCAATACACTAAAACTATTACAACGCCGTGGGTTAATAACCACAAAGCAGGAAATAACAATTACACTTTGTCTTACAAAAGCAGGAAGAGAACTGCTTCCATTATTGAGTGAAGTAGAACTTATTGAAGCGCTCACACCCGATATTATTACCTCAAAAAAGTGGAAAACCACTCCTTTTCGATCTTACAATGTCTCGGACCCCGTTCCACCAAGAATTCCCGGAAAACGACACTATGTGAATCAAGTAATTGAATACATTCGTCGCATTTGGATTGAACTGGGATTTGAAGAGATGTATGGAAACGTAGTTGAAAGTGCGTACTGGTGCTTTGATGCTCTATACGTTCCACAAGACCATCCAGCGAGAGAAATGCAAGATACATTCTTTTTAAAACAACCAAAAAAGGCAAAAATACCGAAAGACTACAAAAAAGTCAAAACAGCACATGAAAAAGGAGTTTCGCAAAGTTGGAAAAGTTGGGGTGGAACGTGGTCAAAATCGAAAGCTGAAGAAACCGTGCTTAGAACCCACACTACTGTATTATCCGCCCGTACATTAGCACGAATTGCCGAAGAAGGAAAAATACCCGGTAAATTTTTCAGCGTAGGTATTTGCTTCCGCAACGAGAAAGTCGATTGGTCTCACTTAGCAGAATTTAGACAAGTAGAAGGTATTGTCGTAGATCCCGATGTAACATTTACCCATTTAATTGGTTACTTAAAAATATTCTTCGAAAAACTAGGTTTTAAAGAAATACGCTTTAGACCAGCTTATTTTCCATATACAGAACCGTCTTTAGAAATCGAAGTCTTCCATCCCGTTAAGAAAAAATGGTTAGAATTAGGTGGTGCCGGTGTATTTAGACCGGAAGTAACGGAACCACTTTTAGGAACAGACATACCAGTCTTAGCTTGGGGTCCAGGATTAGACCGTATCGTGATGGATCGATACAATATCAACGATATTCGTACCTTAAATGCAAATGATTTAAGCTTTCTCCGTAAAACCGAATTATGGCTGAAATAATCGAATTTAAATAGGAGGACAGTTACTATGCCAGTATATTCATTTAATTTAGATGATTTTAACGAATTGGTTGGAAAAAAGTATACCATTAACGAATTAGCAGAACGGTTACCAATGTTAGGCACGGCGTGGGAAGGTATTGAAGAGGATGGTCAACGAGTCAAAATAGAAGTGTTTCCCAACCGACCCGATCTTCTGAGTATTGAAGGCCTAGCACGAGCCTTCTCCGGATTCGAAGGAATACATACCGGACTTATTCACTACAAAACAAAAAAATCAAATATTGAAGTTTATGTTGATCCCTCTGTGCAAAATGTCCGTCCATATATGGTTGTGGGAAAAATATCAGGCGTTAAAATGACAGAAGACATCTTAGACTCTTTAATTCAGGTACAAGAATCGTTACATGTCACACATGGTCGCGCACGAAGAAAGGTTTCCATCGGCGCTCATGATCCTAAACATCTTAAATTTCCACTCTATTACAAAGCGGTCGGATTAGACGATATAAAATTTGTGCCGCTTCAGATTGGCGGCGAGGATATACCGGAAGGAGAGTTAACCCCCAGAGAAATCTTAAAATTACACCCGGTTGGAAAAAAATATGCGCATTTAGTTAAAGATAAAGCACCAATGTTTGTAGACAGTGAAGGCCAGGTACTAGCATTTCCACCAATTCTTAATGGCGAATTAACCCGTGTTAGTTTAGATACAAAGGAATTACTTATTGATGTGACTGGCATGGATTTTGAGAGTATAAATATTGCCCTAAACATCTTAACCACGGCAATGGCAGATCGTGGTTTTGAAGTCGAGCAAGTAAAAGTGATTTATCCCGAAAAGGCAAAAAATAACTTAGGAACCATTGTCACCCCCGATCTTACACCAAAAACATACAAAACATCCAAAAAATACATTGTAAAACGCTTAGGAATTCCACTCTCAGATAATGAATTAGTGACTTTGTTAGAAAAAATGCGTTTTGGAGCATCAATTGATCCTAAAGATAAAGATACACTTATTGTCCAAGTTCCACCTTATCGTGCGGATATTTTTCATCCAATCGATCTTCTTGAAGATGTTGCTATTGCGTACGGATATAATAACATCAAATTCGAAATTCCACAAATATCTACAATCGGCAATGAAAACCCGAAAGAGATATTTTCACGTCATTTAGCCTATTTAATGGTTGGATATGGGGCAATTGAAACGCTGACATATATTCTTACAAACCCGGAAACGCATTTTGAGAAGATGAACTTACCACCAAATGAATCAGAAATAGTGATAATTGCTAATCCCGTAAGCCAACTATTTACTATCTGTCGAAGCTGGCTTCTCCCCTCTCTCATTGAAGCATTGTCAAACAATGTCAAAAATGAATATCCACAACAACTGTTCGAAATTAATACCGTAGTCAAATTAGACAAAACCGTTGATACGGGCGCACGAAATGAGCAAAAACTGGCTTATGTTTATGCTGACGATCAAGCAAACTTTACAGCGGGAAAACAAACCCTTGAGGGCATTGCACTTCATTTAGGCCTCAAATTTACCTATGCTGAAGCTGAACATCCAAGCTTTATTCCCGGTCGAACCGCCAAAGTCTTTGTTGAACCCACTGATAAGAATAGCAAAAAAGTAGAAATTGGAATTTTAGGAGAAATTCATCCATCTGTTTTGTTAAATTGGAATATAATGGTTCCTGTAGTAGCCTTTGAATTAAGTGTTGATACATTATACGAAATTACATCCCAAAAATAGCGTTTTTTTCCTTTTTAATTTTTATCCCAATAATTTCTTTTTAATTTCTCGTACAATTACATC
>WAPZ01000409.1 GCA_015520535.1 Candidatus Heimdallarchaeota archaeon | reverse complement strand
TCTGTGCTGTTGCTACATGTGTTTTATCTATTTCAATACCAATTGCTTTGCGCTCTAAATTCTTTGCAGCAATAAGTGTTGAACCACTTCCGGCAAATGGGTCAAAGACAATATCACCCTTACGTGTTGTAGCAAGGATGAGTTTCTCAAGCAATTCGATTGGTTTTTCGGTTGGATGATGCTCGTTCATCGTTTTGCGTGCAAAGAATACATTTGGATAACGCTTTCCGGGAACTTTCCATTTTGGCCCTGGGATGAAAAGCATTGGTTCATACATATTACCAAATGAACCTTCAAGGTCTCCAGGACCCCAATTATTTTTAACCCAAACCAAAACATCTCTTGCATATTCGCTATAGAGTGGGCGTTTTTGTGAATAGAAAATTATGGCTGCACCATCTTTAGTTATAAGGTGCGGGACAATCTTAACGAAGTCATAAGCTATTTTTGTATCGTCGCCTATAATATAGTTGTATTTAACAGTGCGTCTATTTGACTGAAAATTTATCCCATAAGGCGGGTCTGCAAGCACAAGATTATAGCGTTGCGATTTATGTAATTCAATAAATTCAAAAGCATCACCATTATAAAGTGCAACATAGTCATCTTCGTAAACTATATGCATTGCGTCCTCCTTAAATGCTACTATAACTTCTTATGCCCATTACTTCTTCAACTAAATTACGCGAGAATCGTTTTCCTAATTGGTTCAGAAAATTAAATTCCATTCGTTTTGCTTCTTCATCAAGAATATCAAGGCGCTTTATATGAGATTCAATAATCATATCAAGGTCGCGGTCATGAATTATTGGATAGTCCAAGAATATTTGAAATGGGCTTTTTAATTCAGGATAACGGTGCGGTTGTGGATTCCAAGTAACGGCTCCAGCACGATATAATCGTGGATGAAAATCATCACCAAGTATATCATGAATATCAACACCATTCACAAGATTCTTAAAGCGCACATTGTAGATATCTATGCCTTTTCGGTCTGCATATTCAAGAACCTTGCGAAAATTTTGCTTTAATGGCTTCGACAGGTATTCATCATCATCAAGAATCAGCACCCAACTACCTTGCTGAACAAATTTTGTGGAAATTTCCCGGTCTGGTTCTGGATAATGCTTGGGGGTGGTTTCAATTATGCGGATAGGGAATTTGACTTTCGTCTTAATTTTCTGTCTTATGCTTTCGCCTTGACAAACTATAAACGCTTCATTGACGATACCATTTAAACTTGATAAAGTTTTCTCTATTGTTGGACGATAATCTCCAACAACCATACATAAACTTACATTCATACGTCTTCCTTTCTTTACTTTTTAACTTCACTTAACACCTTATGCAATATGCGTTTTACCTCTGGATCGCCATAAATACGATAATTCCCGTCAATATCACGTTCCGTAATTATGTCCTTCATTATTACAACCGCTTCATTCAATTGCTTTAATGTATTGTTTAATGCAAGAAGCGATTGATTCAAGTTTGTTAACGATGATATCAAAAGGTCTTCATTGACCTTACCGTTTCCATTTTTTCTCAATTTCAGCCAATCCCAAATTATTTTCCCTACCAAATTAAAAAAAAGCATTCCACCGACAATAGCAGCGAGAATATGTAAATCTTTCATGCCCCAGCTTCAGTAGCTTTCTTCACTGCATGCGTCAGGGTAGCCCCGCCCAACAATCCGAAAATAGTCAAGATGTTCACAAATACATCCTGCGGCATAAATCCTAAAGCATATGCCACAGATGACAGCGCCCCAACTGCAGCAATGAAATATGTCTTCCATCCTTGAGAATTGATATAGGCACGCAGCCCTGCAAATCCAGAAAAACCAAGCAACCCAATTAGAACTTCAGCTACATTTTGGGGGATAATACCAAATGCAAACAAAACTGCTACAATTACTGCACCAATAAAACCAAGATAAGGGAACACGGCTTTCATTTGCGTTCCTCCTTTAAGTTATAGATTGATAGTATTGCGCCAAACATGGCGCCGATTATATCAAAAAATGAATCCATGAAAAAATATTTTGGTTGCCCGTAAACAGCAATATTGCCCAAAAAATATTCCCCCACCTCCCAAAGGATAGCCAACAACATTACATAAAGCATTATCCGATCTTTGCGAGTAGTAAATTTTGAGAGGATAATTGCGATTAATCCACCACCAATTATATGGGCAAACAAGTATTGATTTTTTAGTAGCCCTATTTCAATGAACTTCATGCCATCTCCCTAAGCTTTAAGATTCCTTCTATTTCATACATTCTCCCATACGATGTTGTTGCAGCAGCTTATAAAATATAG
>WAPZ01000408.1 GCA_015520535.1 Candidatus Heimdallarchaeota archaeon | reverse complement strand
CTTACAACTGTATGCAATAAATATATGGGAAAAATTCGAAATGAAATTGAAAAAAAAGCGGATAGCCTGTGGAAAAATGTCGAAAAGAACCTAAACTTGATTTACAACCTGAAAAAGGCGAAACACTTCGAATATCAAATGCCAACGCTCAATGAATTACTTCAAAAAATTAATAACATCGATTTGATAAAAATAATTGATCAAAGCATGCCAAAAAGACGGTGCAAACAGTTATCCATTAAATCTTCTAAGATAATGTATAAACTTCTCAAAAATCTGTCCGACAATCCGTTTGCCTTTTTTTACGAACTTATCATCAGTGAAAATATCTTTGAACGTCCTCATTGGAAACTTAAACCCCTAGCACCGGAACTTTCTAAAAAAATGCCCCAAAAATTCTTGGTCAAAATGATTAGTGAATTCGACATGGTCTATTCCGTATTGTTGGATACAATAACCAATATTGTGGCTAAAATTTTAGAATATCGGCTTAATAAGATTAAAACGCTTTTGATCAAGAATGATATGTTAGTAACAGTCGTTGAAGATGAAAGTTCCGAACAGAATGCGAAAATACTTCTCTTAACCCAAGAAAGCACAGAAAATTTAGCCAAACGAGATAAATTAGCCACGATATTTCATCCAGATCTTTATATTATTAATGAAGATATTAATAAAATGGAAACGATTATTGGAATTAATCTAGGTGACTTGATCGGCCGTGGTAGCTCATTGTCTGATGTTTTAATCGCAACAGCTCTCATTCAAGCTGGTAAGGAAACATGGAATCCTGTTTCCTCCGTAATAAAAGATATACTTACAGAAATACAACCCCATACCATTGGAAACTTTGATGTGTGTCCCAATGCCTTTCGTTCCACTATCTACGACTTTTGGTTTGCGTAACGCTCTAAATAGACAAAAAAACGCTCATACGCGTTACATGTCGATATAATGCCACATTTTTCCTCTTATTTTTATTTTTCGCTTCATGCAACTATTTTAATCATAAAAAATTCATTATAGTCCGTTAATACGCGAATATATCCCACAAATTTTTTCGCAACTTCTTCATCATCAATATCAATATATAACTTTTTGTCGAAGAGGGAATGCAGTTTTTTTTTCGTAGCTAGAACGATTAAGTCCTCTTTATTGATCTTTCTTAGGATTTCTTCACTTATTTGCTGATTTCCACGTCCAAATAAAAAACCTTGGCCACCTATGGGTGTTAAAACTACTTTAACTTTTTTACAGTTGTCGATTATTTTTTTTAGATGAGCTTCATTTGCATCATGGGCTAGCAGCTTAATGTTTCCATTTGGAGTAACATATATGACATCAACGCCGAGCTTTGTTTTTTTTGGAAGGTTTAAGAGGTTTTTTATATGATATATGGTTGACCCCGGACCTAAAATATAACAGACCTCAGTTTCCATGATTTCATCTACGAAATATTGTGCCATGGCTTCTTGATTGTCTTTCTCAGTTGCTGTAGTGGCTATTTTGCTGCATTGACTCAAATTTTTGTACTGAATCGTTTTTGCAATCCCAAACAACTTTATTTTAATTTCATCGTGTCGAAACGCATTTTCATCAATATCCATAATTTCAGCGTCAATTACTTCTGTACGATTTAAAATAAAATATTTGAGTAATTCCGCACCGTCATGTGGCGTTCGAGCAAACACTCCACTATACATTTTTACACCAGATGGAATACCTAAAATTGGAAGTTTTTGCTCCACCACAGAATATATATCGCGTGCGGTTCCATCACCTCCAACAAACACCACTAAATCAGCATTATACTCTAAGGCTTTTTGTGCAGCTTTTTTAGTGTCATTCGCATCAGTGACATTTTTTTCCGAAACAATCGAAAATATCGAATACTTTAACTTCGAACCAAACTTCTTAATCTCATCTTCGCCCATCGGCGTATTAATTCCATATATTTGAAGTTTTTCTAAGATATGTGCATTTTTTGTAAGCTCCGCTAAAAAACGTGTCAGCTTCATTGGCGATACGGGCTTTGCGCCACGTTTTTTTGCTTCTTCAAGCACCCCATCCGTACCTTTAAGCCCGACACGTCCACCCATCCCCGCAATTGGATTCATTATGATAAAAACTCTCTTTTTTTCATCTGATATCAAAAAAACCACGACCATTTAGGATGTCACACAAAAAATTAAGAAAAATAAGAAAACTGGCGGGCGCGAAGGGATTTGAACCCTCGACCAACGGGTTTCACCTTTTTGTTCTGGAAAATTAAGAGCCCGCCGCTCTACCTGGCTGAGCTACGCGCCCATTCTTGATGTGTTGAAAAAGCGTTTCCAGTCAAACGACCTTTTTGCGTTTTATAAAAACTTTCGCCACCATCGTCTGCCCGTTAATATATTTTTACGGTGCATTCGTCTCCATCTTTGAGGTTATATTTCTTTCTTAGATTGTCTTTTGCGATTATTTCCACAACTTCCGTATGATGCGTTCTTGCGGGGCGAATTACTGCGCATTCAGTTTCTTCTCCATTTGGTGTCTGCAACACGCATCGCCATCCATATACATCACCAAAACGTCTACCTTCATGCGTGAAACCAGAAATTATCTCTTTTGGATACACTAATAACGCATCTGCATTATCGACCTGAAGATTTAATGTGCCGGGATACGGTTTAAACCCAAATATTGACATGAATTGTGAGACATATCCCTTTAATGACATATAATATCGACCTTCACCCAAACCCGTGGTAACTATGCCTTTAAATTGATATCGTTCCTCATGTCCTTGAACGCGTAATACAATCCACAGCTCGTTGAACAAGGATTCGAGTAACGCTTTTCCTTTCGGTGTTATCTGTATTTTTGTGCCATTAATCTGACGTTTGTAAACAATCAATCCATTAGTGGAGAGCTTTTTGAGCCATCTTGAGGCGGTTTGTTGTGAGATACCAAGTTCCTTCCCTAATTCTTCGGTGGTAGTTTCTACCCATCGATATAAGGCGCCGTGTTTTGCCAGCGAAATTAACATTCCCAATAAACTGGAAAAATTTGCTGAGTATAAACGCATAATCTTCCCACTCGCTCACTTAAATTTCTAAGATCTCGATTTTTTGGCGTAAAAGTGTGGATTTAATATGTGGTATGGAAGAAGATAACTGAACTATTTCTATCGAGCGTTCTTTTAAAAATGTTATATTTTGCTCTAATGATGCTTTAATCCGTGTTTGGTCATACCCTAAGGCAATTATATTTGGCTTTACATGATCAATGATTTCAAAAAATTTTTCCGGCTGGGGGCTTCCGATTTGAGCATAATCTACCATTTTTAAATGGCGAATTATTTTCAAGCGATCTTCTTCAGTTACTAAAGGAATACGTCCCTTTGTTTTTTGAATAGTTATATCCGTTGCTAAAACGACCGCAAGAAAGTCACCTAATGCTTTTGCCATTTTTAAAGTATGTAAATGTCCCACATGTAATAACTCAAAGGCACCACCTGTCAACACTATGGTGATTTTTTTTCGTGCTTTTTCTGTCAATACAATCTTATTTTGCGGCATTATGACTACATAATTTTCTTCTTCCAAGTGTTTTAATATTTTTTCTGCCTCTGTTGTTGTTCTATACAGTCTACTTGCAAAGTCTTCAATGTCTAACGAGGTTTTCGATAATTCGACTTCATACAGTAGACACAAGATTTTTTTAAGTACATTACCTCGGAAATCCTCATTCATGCTCATTTTTTAGAAACCAACCGCTATTTTTCACTTCTACTCTCCCAAAGAACAGACAATGCCTCTTCTTCTGTAAAATGAAGTTTTTTTGCACATACAATTATACATTGAGGTGCTCCATAGCGTTCCCACGGAAGAGCTTTTAATTGTTGTGGCGCCCCAACGGCTATATATTGATCTGGGAAGGATAATCGTGATATACCAATCATTTTTGTCTCTTTTGTAAAGATATTCTGCTGGTGTGCCGCTTCTAATTCTTCTAGTTGTTCAATTGCGGAGGTAATTGTCAGATACCGCTGCTCTTTTAAATTTATGTCCAATAAAAATAAGGTATGTGCATTTATTTCTTGATTTTGGTGTAAAATGTCATACGGATATTGGGATTTATTTTCCGGAAAAGGAATGGTGGCTGTTTTACCAAATTTATACGCCTGAAGGCCACTCACTGAAGCGGCGGCACTTAAGATCGAGGCATTATGATAAATTTGAACTGGTATACCCTTTTTTATAGCTTCCAACCGTAAACTCAAATGCGTCGTTGCTATAAAAGGATCTCCTGAAACTAATAACACCACATTGTCGGTTAGTGATAATTCTAGAAGTTTTTCAGATTCTTCTTCTAACAATGTCCTATCTGCAAACTTTATTTCAGATATAGCCCGTTTACTAACCTCAGAAAAAAAACTCTGCACTTCTCTGGGCGTCTCTAATACATAATTCGTATAATATTCCACATAAATGTGATCCGCCCTTTCTAGAATGGCAAGACTGGAATAAGGCAAATTTTTTATACTACCAAGTCCCATTCCAATAAAATATAGTGTCGTTTTCGTCACCTATTAAAAAATTAAAAAAGAGAGTATTTATTTACCAAGTCTGTTATGTTTTTTATTCTTCTTCTAACTCCTTAATATAATTACGATATTCTTCCGCACT
Organism: Candidatus Heimdallarchaeota archaeon; assembly: GCA_015520535.1. Taxonomy (GTDB): domain Archaea; phylum Asgardarchaeota; class Heimdallarchaeia; order Hodarchaeales; family S146-22; genus S146-22. The sequence goes on along the minus strand of WAPZ01000408.1, from coordinate 2,286 downwards.
CATTAATTCGTCCCATTCTGCATCAAGATTTGACGGTCGTACTTTAATCATCCACGCCTGATATGGATCTTCATTGACTTTTTCCGGCGCATCTTCCAATTCACTGTTCACTTCCACCACTTCACCACTGATCGGTGAAAACAAATCTGAAACCGACTTAACGCTTTCTATTGAACCAAACTCCTTGTCTTTCTCCACAGTCTCTCCAACTTCCGGTAACTCAACGTAGACTACGTCTTTAAGCATCTTTTGTGCATAGTCTGTAATCCCTATCACGACTAAATCGCCTTCTTTTTGCGCCCACTCGTGTGATTTTACATACTTCAAATTTTCCGGTATATTATACTCTGCCATAGTCAATCACCATTTTCTTCTCTTGTCATCCTTCTGCTCAGTAAAAAAAATAAAAATTCTGCCGTTTTTCCAGAACAATCCTAAAAATTATCGTTTTTAAATTTTGTTTACAGACTCCACTAAAAACACATAATTGACTCCTAAAACCAAAAAAGAAAAATTTCATCTGGTGGACCGGGCGGGCTTCGATCCCGCGGCCTCCAGAGTGCAAGTCTGGCGCTCTTCCAGGCTGAGCTACCGGTCCACTGTTATTTATTGCTATTTTTTTATTATACTCCCTTTTTTTAGAAAATTTGAATATTTTATTCCATAACTACGCCCGATTTTGTTGTTTAAAAAACTTTTTTCATGCTTTACTTCTTTTTCCCGTTAGAGGAAAAGATGGTTTTAGCAAATTTTTTCGGGTTAAAAGGCTCGATGTTGTTATAATCTTGCCCTGTTCCAATGTAACATATGGGTTTTCCCCCAGTAACATACGTTACAGAGAGCGCAGCGCCACCTTTGGCGTCAGCATCCATTTTTGTAAGAATAATACCGTCAATGCCGACTTCATTGGCAAATTCACGTGCCTGATTTGCCGCGTCATTTCCTGCAAGGGCGTCCACCACAAGTAGCGTGTAATCTGGTTGGACAACATTTTTTATTTTTTTCATTTCTCGCATGAGATCTTGATTAGTTGTCATTCGTCCGGCGGTGTCAATGAGTACTACATGTGCTAATCGCGCTTTAGCGTGTTCCACTGCATCATATGCTACAGCTGCTGGATCTGAACCGTATTTACCTTGAATTATTTTAACACCAATTTTTTTGGCGTGAGTTGCCAGTTGTTCTTGTGCACCGGAGCGAAAAGTGTCGGCAGCTGCTATGACGACTCGGAAATCATTTTTTTTCAACATATATGCAATTTTTGCAATAGTGGTGGTTTTTCCCGTTCCATTAATACCTAAAAAGAGGACAACAAGGGGGCGATATTCATCTTTAGAAATTCCACTTTTTAATAGTTCTTTTTTCTTTTTTGCCTCTTCGATTAGGTCGATGGTATATTTTGGTTTTAGAATTTTTGTAACTGCTTTTTTTGCCGGCTCTTCTAATGCCTTTTGTAAGTTGGTAAAACGTTTTATCTTTTGCCCTTTAACGCTTTTTGCGATATCTTTACAGATTTTTTCTGCAGCATCAAACGCTACATCATTCGTTAAGAGAAGGATTTTGAATTCTTCAAGCGCTTTCATGGCGTTTTCTTCAGTAAGCTCTACGGTGGTTAATTTCTGGTAAAAATTTCGTAGTCCTTTTTGGATAGCACTCATTGGTGGTATAGTCTCCCTTATTTATTTTTTCATCTTCTTAACTTTTTTGTCTTATTATGAATTGAATGTTTTTGGCTTTCTTAGAGGTATGGCGTGCATGGTTTGTCCGTGTGATACTTTTTTGGCGGTTTGAGACGGTTTTTAGCTGACAGCAGGACCGCGTCGTGGTTCACGTCGTGCCTGTTCAGCTTGAAGTTGTTGCTGATATCGAGCAATTCGTTCTTGTAATTGTGCTTCTTTTTTTGTTATGGCATTTTCGATTTTTTTAAGCTCGTCATTGGTTTTTTTAAGCAGTTCTTCAATATTTTTTCGGCGTTCTTCGATTTTTTTTCGTGAATCTTCCGGTTTGAGCTCAATGTATGCGCCAGCACCAATTCCTGTGAGAACTTTGTCAACGTCACTGAGCTTTGCTTTTACATAAACAGTAGAGCCGAGAGGTACTAAGATATCTTCGTTTGTTTTGCGGGTTTCTAGTTCTTTTAAGGCGGTAATTGTAATGAGATACTGATCAAGCAGTTGTACTAGCGATTCGGCTTGAGCTTGAAGGAATTCATGATTTTTTTTGAGCATTTCGATTTCTTGGTACAAGGCATTTAATTGAGATTCCATCACTTCTCTTTGGTTAGTT
>WAPZ01000407.1 GCA_015520535.1 Candidatus Heimdallarchaeota archaeon | reverse complement strand
TCTTGCTGCCAATCCTTGATTGCCAGTCGTAGTAAGCCTCGAATTACAACCGGTCTAATATCTGGAAAGGCTGCGGTTAATCCTTTAGCTACTAATTCAAACACCTTTTCTTGCTTTTCATTAAAAATGATTTTGTTGGCATCAATAATCACTTGTTCTGATTTTTTTTTGTCCAGCATTAATATATTAGCCATACAAGTTTTCACCCTAGTTTCTTCTATTGTTTTTGTATTGAACGAAATAAGAAATTTATTTTAAAGTTTTTTGCCGAACATATTTTGTTTAATCCAATTATGTTCCCCATTTCTTCAAGTAAGCGTATTAGTAGCGTTTGCATTGGATTTAAAAGAGAAAAAATTCCTTTTTTAGATAGAGAAGAGGAAAAGAATAATGTGAATAGCTGGGAACAATCCTTGCTTGACGATTTCGATATTAATCTAGCGGCTGAATTGATGGAGCTGAGCGTTTTAGCATATTACGATAACCCAGAGCCCAATTTAGAGAAACTTGGCTACGAAATGTTGCTGTTTTTTAATCAAGACGACACAGACACCCAAGGTTTTGTCACACGACGACAAAATAAATTAGTTGTTGCTTTTCGCGGAACAACCACGTTTAAAGATTTATTACTTGATCTTCAGATGATTTTGACGAAATATCCGTGGCAAGAAATGGAAAATGAAAAAATTAAAGTGCATAAAGGCTTTCTAACAGGATACGAATCGGTGCGTGAGCAAATTCATTCGGTAATTGCGGATTTTCGTAAGAAAAAAGACATAACACTGTTTGTTACAGGCCATAGTTTGGGCGCGGCTCTGGCAACCATTGCCGCATGCGATTTGGCACACATTGACAATTTTCCTGTGGTCATGTATAATTTTGCAAGTCCCAAGGTCGGAAATCAAGAATTTGTTGATTTTTTTGTAAAGTCAGTTCGAACCTTTTATCGTGTGGAAATGAAAGGAGATCCCGTACCGCTTTTTCCTTTAATGATTGGCTATAAGCACATTCCTCATCTAGTTTTCATTGATGAAAATGGAGAAATTGTTGTTAATCCTCCCATGTTTGAACAAGTTGACGAAAAAATCGACGATATTACAAGTACACTCTTGGGAAAGGCAGCTGATATTCACGATCATCATTATTATCTAAAAATTTTAAATGTGGCCAAAGAAAAAATGAAAAACGCCAATGTTTAAAAAATGGGAAGCATTGAAGGATGCCAATGAATAGCCGAGAAAAATTTGAAATTCGTAAAAAACGGGCGCTTACAAAACTGCAAAAGGCTTTAGATATGGGTTTAGTCGATTTAGAAGTGCTTCCGGTGATCAATTTTATTAATCGGTATCCGAATTTTTATACTACCTCGAGTTGCGCCGGAAGATTAGTTTTAATGACAAAAAAAGATGCACGAGCAAAATATTCCACAAAGTTTCTGTTTAAAACGCATGACCTAAAAAAATTTGATGTTATGTTGCAGTATCTTCCGACACAATTTAATGGGCAATTATGGTTTTCGGTTACCGCTCCTTTATTCCATATTGGTGTATTTTCTTTAAACGACGCCGAACAACTAGTTAAATTGGCGTTAGAAGCCAGATTAGGATATAGCATGTTTAAGTCAGTTTCACCAAAAATCATTGTTGAAATCAGGGGAACGGGAAGAATTGAAGTGCCCATTGGCGAAAACAATGCCATTTTTGTGAATAAAGAGTATCTATCATATCTCATCGCTCTTGGAAAAAAAATAATTGAAAATGAACGAGAACGCCTAGAAGTATGGATAAAGAAAGTCCAAAAGGCCTTTGGCGAATATTAAGATTTTTTGTCCGCCTCATATTTTCGATATTCAGGAAGTCGCACTTCAACTGTGGTACCTAAGCGCCAGTCACTTTCTATCCGTGGCTTGTAGGTAATTTTTCCGCCAAAACCTTCAATTATTGTGTTGATTATCAATGTCCCAATGCCAAGGGAGGTGCTTGACCACCCATGTTTAATTCGTTTTTCATAATCAAAGATAATTTCTCGAATTTCCGGTGGTATTCCCTTGCCTTTATCACTTATAACGATCGTAATGTATTCAATGTTCAAATATTCACGAAAAATCTTGATATCAATCCATACATCCTTTCCATCTGTATATTTAACTGAATTTGAAATAATGTTGCTAAATAAATCGTAAATTAAAGAATTTGCCGCCACAATCGGCGCGTTAATTTCGCTCTTAATCTCATAATGGATTCTTTTTTCTTTACAATTGTTTTACTTCATTTAATGTCTCTTCTAGAACGTCAATAACATTAAAAGGCTTTGGATCGCTAAAAATTCTTCCAATGTTCTTTATTCGTCTCAGATTCTCAATTAATGCCAAAGATTTCATCAAACTCCTTTGAGAAAGGGAAAGAATATTTTTTTACCTTGTTATGAGTTGCTTTGTCGGTAAACGCTTTGAGAAAAGATGTTTCATTGCGTCTAATCCCATCTCCACGCTTGTGAGGTGATTGACTAAATCATGAGCTAATAGGCTAAAAATGATGTTTGATGCACGTTTGAGTGACTTAAAATCGTTTTCCAATCTTTTTTGTTCTGTTATATCTATAATAATCTCTGCTATAAGTTTTTCTTGGCTATCTTCGTCATAAATCAAAAATGCAACTACTTTATACCATTTTCCGTTAATAGGGCTCCAATCCACTTTTGTAGTGACTTCTCCGGCAGTGAGTGCTTGATGCCCAGTACAAATCTTACACGGGGCGTTTCGCCCAAACGTCACCTTAAAACAATATTTACCTATATTATGACCTAATTCTCTCTCTAAAGTTTCGTTTTGCCAACGAATTACATATTTTTTATCTTTAATTTGCATTCCATAGGCTAAATGGTCAAAAAAAATGGTATTCATCTTTTTTAGTTCTTTTAGCGTGAGCAATTCTCTTGATTTTGAATAAGCAGTGCTCATATTATCAGCTTTAAAAATCGTTTCGGCTCCCAATTATTTAATTAAAAAGCACTTTAATAAGGATTTACATTGAACTAAAATTTTCTCCGATCGCTTTGTACAGAAGTTTTTGTTTTTTTTTGATGCGAATGTACTTCAAATACACGTTTTAAAGTATAAATGATGGATTTTTGGCTGAACTTCACAATATAAAGTGAAAAACGGATGGCGATGAATCGAGTTTGCAGAGATGGTAGTCTAAAGTGATGTTTAATTACAAGCCGTGAAATAAAAATTGTTTGGTTGTAGCATGATGCTGCATTTCAATCTTTCATGTCTTTCTTTGTTTATGTTTGTTACGGAGGTGAAAGCCTATGTAACCTTTATTTCTCATTGTTTTCGTTTATACGGTTATGTAGATTGATAAAGAAACTCACGTAAAAAAATGACGAAAAAAAATGGAAAAAGGATGAAATGGTGAAAACTTGCCCAATTTAGAGATTTTTTTTCTTTCTTTTTTCGAGAACAAGGAAACTAAGACTTAAGAATGCGAAATACCAAAAAATTGGGTCGAATGAGGTCGTGGTAGCAGAAAGTGGCTGAGTTGTTGATGTTTCGCTTGCTGAAGAGTTGGTAGTACTGGTATTTTGCGGGTTAGTGGATGACGGGTTAGAACTGGGGCTCGTAGGTATCGATGATTCGGCATTTTGGATAGAGAATGTTGAGTCAGATGTATCCTCAGCCGTTAATCCATGTCCATCGTCGGCAACTACCTTAATTAGATATTCAACGCCGTCAGTTACGGTGGTGGTATCCCACTGATAGCTTGTCTCTGTCAGTCCACTAGTCAGTAAGAGCCATGTATTACCATTGTCAGAGGAATAATATATAGAATAGGTGACATCATGTCCATAAGAGTCAGTAGATTCGCTCCATTGGATGGTTACCGTCCCGGAAAGGCTTTCACCCCCATTAGGATATATTATAGTTGGTTCCGTAAGAGTATGCAGATTTATGAAGGTATTATCAATGAGTGTGTTATTTTCACTATTTGTGGAGAGATAAATGGCTCCACTTGTGTTGTTAATGGCTGTGTTTTCAATTAATGTGTTATTATTAGAAGAATAAAGATAAAATCCGTATCCGGAATTTCTATTCGCGGTGTTATTTATGAACGTGTTATTGTCAGAAAAATACAGATGAAACCCGTGCTGTGAATTTTCGTTGGCAGTATTATTTATTAATGTGTTGTTACTGCTGTAAACTTCCAGATAAAACCCGTCTTTCGAATTATTAAGGGCAAAATTTTGTGTTAAATGGGTGAAGGTGGAACGCCAAAACTGAAAACCGTGTTGAGAATTATTCATAGCATAGTTTAATTTTATTGTATTTTGACTTGAGGTGTCAAAATAAAAGCCATTTTTATTGTAGATCGCTGTATTATTGCTAATTGTATTATTATTTGATGAGTAAAAGGCGAAGCCATCTTGAGAATTATTTATGGCTGTATTGTTTCTTATAGTCACAAGATTTGCCGTGTTGAGTATAAATCCATGATAATTATTCATGGCAAGATTTGAGAATAATGTCGCATTATCAGAACCAGAATAAAGATTGAATCCGTCTTGAGCATTATTAGTCGCTATATTGTCGATCAACGTGTCGTTATCACTATTAGAAATTAGGTAAAAACCATTTTGAGCATTATTGGTAGCCATATTATGTTTAATTGTATTGTTACTTGACGTTTCAAAATAAAAACCGTCATTTCCATTATAAATCGCCGTGTTATTAACTATTGAGGTATTATGGGAGGTACCGAAATAAAAACCATATTTTACATTGTTATACGCAGTATTGTTGCTTAGCGTGTTGTTGTTGGAATTGTCTAAGTAAAATCCGCTTTCAGAATTATTGATAGCTGTAGTATTCGTTACAACGTTAACTTTTGCTATAAAAATCAGCACACCATTACCAGAATTATTTGTTGCGGTGCTGTTTGTCAATAGATTAAATTTGGAATCATGAATTGCAAAACCATGTCCACCATTATTCAGAGCGGTATTATTGATTAATGTGTTATTATTAGATTGTTCCATGTAAAAGCCATGTCCCGCATTATTTATAGCAGTATTGTTCAAAAAAATATTGGATTGTGATGTTGTAGAAATATAAAAGCCGGTTTGTAAATTATTATCAGCTGTATTATTAATTAGAGTCATATTGCTAGACGATAAGAGTTCAAAGCCGTATCTAGAATTATGTGTGGCATTGGAATTAATCAGTGTGTTATTCACCGAGTTATAAAAATAAAAGCCATTTTCCGCATTATCAAGAGCAGTACAATTTTCTAGCGTTCCATGGGTCACATTTTCGAATTTAAAGCCATATTGCCCACCTATGACAACAATGTTTCGCAAAATAAAATACGCATCCGTATTCTGAATAAAAACACCATCCTTTCCATTCGCAACTATATAGTTATCAGCAATCACATAGGGGTTGTCTGCACTTCCATCTCCACTGGTGGCATAAACACTAAAATTGGCATTAGCCGTGATTGAGATTCCAGTTGATGTAATATGAAGTTTGGTAGACTTGTTTAAATTAGTAACAGCAGCAGATATTGAATTTTTATAATTTATATGAATTCCCAGCACCACATTAGAACCAAGAAGTACAGCAGTAAATGCGATTACAGTTACCGAAAAAAAGGTACGGATTCTTACTTTTTTCCTTATGCCTTGACGTTGTTGTTCCTTTCTCGACATATTTTTATTCATGTTCATTTCCTTCTTAAAAAAATGCTTCTTGTTTTTTGTTAAACTATTTAAATAGTGACGTATTGCCGAACGGGATGTTTTTTGACATAAAATCGTATTACTCTTTCCTTATGAAACACTTAAAGTTTTTTAGTAAAGCTATCATTATATTTTTCTGATGTATTGAATTTTAATACTCTTCTTAGTTTTTCCTAGCTTTTTCCTCTTCTTTTTGTTCTAACAGAAAGATCCGGCAGGTATCCTCAATGTCTTCCCATAACACCGGTTTTTTTTGGTGTCACAATATACCTAAAGCGTGGGACGTACACACACCGTCAAAAGTTCGGCTTTTGTCGGAAAAAAAACTTCTGTGTACTGGATTATCTAAGGATAATTGGTTGTTCCTTTTCTTTTAAATTTTTACTCTGTTTTTAAATTTAGATTGCGTTAAGAGAAGAACTGTGTAAATAATCGTACTGTTGTGAGGACTGAATTTCTATCATTTATACGTTATTTGTATTAGATTACAGCATCTGTAT
>WAPZ01000406.1 GCA_015520535.1 Candidatus Heimdallarchaeota archaeon | reverse complement strand
GTACCGGAAAGACCAGAAAAATTAAAAATTTTTGGTTTGAAAGGTCGAAATTATCAAAATGATTGCAATAATTGCCAAAACAACACCGACTGCTCGCGTTAACTGTGTGCTAGACATTTTATAGCGAACTTTAAGACCTATAAGGCTTCCAAATGAAAGTCCAATGGCTAAAGGTATGGTTAATTCATAATTGAGGTGTCCTAAAGACCAATGGGCAAGCGCACCGCTGGAAACAGTGATTAATGCCATAAATAACGCGGTTGATAAGGCATTATAAATTGGAAACTGGTATACTAAAATCATTAAAGGCGTTTTAAGCCATCCACCGGCAATTCCGAGCATCCCAGCAACCGTTCCAATGATAATGCCAAAGAGAACCATTAACGGTAAACTTATGAGACTTTCTTCTTGTTTATTAGAGAATTTGATGGTAAGATGCGGTGGAACTTTTTGATTGACTTTTGCAATCAACAAGTAGAGTTTAGAGGGTTTTTCTGGTATTTTGTGTCCTAAAGTCTCCATTTTTTGCTTTTTTTTAGAATGACGAAGAATAGAAAAAGAAATCATGAACGCTAAAAAGCCAAAAATAAGTTTTAGATAAAAACTGGGAATGATATCCGTGAGATATGCACCAATCCATGTGCCAATAACCGTCGAGATTTCAAACAAAATCGCAAATTTATAGGCAATTTCACGCCTTTTAAAGCCATCAATACTTGCAATTAAGGTTGGGAAAAAAAGTGCTGCTTGAACAGAGCCTATTACTTCTTGCACTGGAATACCAATGATTATTAATATAGGAACAATCAAAACACCGCCAGCCAATCCCGCTAACATCCCTAAAGTTGCTGCAAGAAAGCCCAAGACCAGATTAAAAACAATAAGCACTAGATTCATATAAAAACCCTCAATCCATCCATAAATGAAATGCCGTTAAAGGTTTTCTTCATTTCAAGTTTTCCTTCTTTTCAATCTCAATTTGACGAAACAACAAAAAATAAATGCGAACGAAATAGTCACGTGTCTTGAAATAAATGGTGACTAAAAATGGTATTTGAAGATTTACCTCCCACACCGACCGTACACGTCATTTTCAGTATTTTTTCCGCAATTTTAATTCAAATCGCTGCCATTTTAATCCTAAGTAGAAACAAACACAGTAAAACGAATCAATTCTTCTTTGCCTTTCTTACGGGAGTGGGACTCCATCAATTTTTTGACGCTTTAATGGTCATTGGGATTATAATACTCAATAATAATACCTTTGCAAACTTTTTCAAGGATCTTTCTATCAGTGCGTTAATCGTCGGCCTAAGTTTTGGCGCATTAGCCGTCCTTCTTATCTTTTATGGAGAAAAAATCCTTGCACAAAATATTCAAATCGGATGGTGGATCTTTACTCTAGTTTTTACGCTATTAGGCGTGCTTGGTGATTATGTTAAAACCGCTACCACCAGTTATTATTACATCCCGGGAAAAACTCGCACTGAAATTGGCTGGATTGGCGTTCTTGTTCCCGTTGTAGTCTTTACTGCTATTATCTTAATCTATCTCGCAATGTTGAGTATTCAAGCTGTTGAACCAGCTCTAAAAAAGCGGCTTATTCTTATGTTAATAGGATTCATTTTCATTATTGCAATTGTGATGCTCTTTGATACAGCATTTGTCAATCCATCTTTCGCACAATTTATTTCTGACAATATTCGCCATTTCATTGCCCATCTTATTGCCATTATTGGCGGCTTTATTTTAGTTTATGCGGTTTGGAACCCACTTAAAGCGTCTAAATAGAAAAACAAAAACGAATGAAACCACAGAATGCGGCTTAGAAATAAAAAAGCCTTTCAATTTTTAATTTTTTTATCCTTAAACCTGTCTGAATTAAAAGCCAAATAAATTAGCCGCTTTTACGGAACGTTCAAGATATGAAATTAATTGTTGTAGCGATTTTTTTACTGCAGGATGAATTTGTCCTGCGTGAACAAACTGCTTCAATATCTGAATCTTTTCTTTGATAAGTTGTGGATTTCTGGATTCAAAGCCTTCACCAAAGATCCTTTGTGCTACATGCTTCGGAGAGACCTCTTCACGCTGTAATTCATCAACAATGTCTTTAATAAAAGCCATTTTCTCGGGAGAAATGAGGATACCTTCTACGTCTTTCGGTAGTAAATGTAAACGACTTAAAGTTTCATTAATGACTTCATCCAAAACTTTAGTCTCCTCTGAATCCAATAAATGGACTGTTTTATCATTGATTTTCGTACTAGCGTCACGGAACTCATTCGACTGCGTTAACAGTTCAAAAAAGTCTCGGGCACGTTTAACGTCAACCTGTGGCGCCGTTCCTAATACTACAATCAAACCATGTATATTATCAAAATAATAGACTAAGTCTTCCAGGGTGATGGACGAGAGTTCTGACCCCATTTCTTTAGAAAATGCTAATATTGCAGCGATAAAACCAGAAAATAAACTTTCATCTAGCGTTGTTTTTTCAAAACTCTTGCTATAAACGACCAACCCACTCGGTTGTAGCACAATGACTTGATGAATTAGTGCACGTTTCATACCCAATCCCAAACCCTCACGATTTACGATTTAGTTGAAATTTAAATGTTTATGCTTTTGATGACATGGATTCTATATCATTTTAACGTAACGCAAATCATCCTTAAACTTCCGAATTAAGAACATTTTTATGAGGAGTTTTAATGCCGTGGACAAGTAATCCAACAAGTAAAAAACGAATGGAATGGGAACATATCATGGTT
>WAPZ01000405.1 GCA_015520535.1 Candidatus Heimdallarchaeota archaeon | reverse complement strand
AGGAGATTCCGCCAAGAGTAGAATATTCTTTGACTGAAAATGGTAAAAAAGTTCTTCCAATAATTAATCAAATAAAAATGTTTGGAAGTGAACTAATAGAAATAAACAACGCAGTAAACAAAACAACGAACCGCTAACAATGTATAAAAATAATAGCTGTTTTAGTGCTAAAATCAAAAGTTAGTATCTTTGAAAAATTTAGTACAAAGTTGAAAAGTAAGTGCCTTGAAATCCGCTACTATTCTTATACTAAACGTTACCCACCATTACGAAAATGCCACCGCACATTTTACACATTTATTTTTTTTGCCTACACACAAGTCCAACGCTAAAAAATAAAAGAGTAAAATTGACCCACCGCAAATAAATGGAACTTAAATTGAATTATTAAATATTAGTTCGTATATTTGCGAACTCGTAGTTTAACGAATTATACAAATTATGAACTCTGATAAAATATTATTCAAATTACACGCAGAAGTCTGTAATTCAATGGGACATCCTATCAGACTTGAAACAGTCTTTCATTTAAAAGATGCGGAATTATCATTTAGTGAAATAGCGGAAGCAATTGGCGTTGGAAAATCAACGCTTGCAAGACATTTATCATTAATGGTAAGCAATGGAATTATTTTACAACGAAAAGAAGGAGTAAATGTTTACTACAAAATTGCTTCACCAAAAATCACTACGGCTTGTGCATTGATGAAAGAAGTATTAATTGAACGATTAAAAAGTAACATAGACATTATTCCCAATGTCGATTAAAACAAATATATTATGAAAGATTTTATGAAAGAAGTAATGGAAAAAATGATGTCAGGAATGATGAAACCTGAAGATATGCCACAAATGATGGACAAAATGATGGACAAAATGTTCTCAGAAATGACAGCAGAAGACAGAATGCAATTTGTAAGTAATATGATGCCCAAATGTATGGGAATGATATTCGCAGAAATTGATAATGAGGCAAAAACAAAACTTGCCAAGGAAATGATGGGGAAAATGATTGCAACTCTCGAAAATATAACAAAAGAAAATAAATAATTATGTGGACAGAACATTGGATGGGTGGAATGTGGATTTTTCCATTCATTATGATAATCGTAATGCTTATTGTTGTGTATATGATATTTGGCAGAGGTAATTTTAGACCACCTTGTAGTCATCATAGCCAAAATAATTATCCAAATGAGCAAAAAGAAACACCTCTTGACATCTTAAAAAAAAGATATGCTAATGGAGAAATTAGCAAAGAGGAATTTGATAAAATTAAAAATGACATAGTATGAAAGGAGAAAGTTGCAATATTAGTGACAAAAATAAAAGTTGTTGCTCGCCACAAGTGGAAAATGAAAATGTAAACCTTAAAGAACATTGGGATAATGCTTATTTAAACAGTTCAGAAAATAAATTAGGTTGGTACGAAACAGACCTCACACCTACAATAAAACTAATTTCTAAGACAGGACTGACCAAATCAGCTCGAATATTAAATGTAGGTGCTGGAAGCACTACACTTGTTGATGAACTTTTAAACTTTGGTTACTCAAATTTAATCGCGTCTGATTTGAGTAAGGTCGCATTAAAAAACTTGGAAGATAGATTAAGCACTAAAAAAGTTGAATTTATTGTTGATGATTTAATTAATCCAACAGTTTTGAAAAATATTGAGCCTGTTGATTTGTGGATTGATAGGGCAGTTCTTCATTTCTTTACTGAAACAAAAGAGCAAGACACTTATTTTGATTTACTGAAAAGCAAAGTAAAAAGTAATGGTTTTGTTTTGTTGGCAGAATATAATCTAAATGGAGCAACAGTTTGTGCAGGACTTCCTGTACATAGATATAGCAAAGAAATGCTAATTGAAAAACTCGGTACTGATTTTGAGTTAATTGATAGCTTTGACTATATCTACATTATGCCATCAGGAGCCGAAAGACCTTATGTTTACACACTATTCAGAAAAAGATAAATGAAAAAAGTATTGATGTTTTTAAGTCAGGGTGTAGAAGACCTTGAAGCCGTTACAATAATTGACGTTTTAGGTTGGACTAATGTTCGAGACAATCTAAGTCCTGTGAACTTAAAAACTTGTGCTTTTCACGATAGCGTAAAAGGAAAATTTGGAATTGAGTTTACACCAACTTTTAACCTAAAAAAAGAAGAACCCGACTACACACAGTTTGATGCCTTTGTATTACCAGGTGGTTTTCACAATGCAGGATTTGATGAAGCATATTCTGAACATTTGCACAAAATAGCAGGAATTATCCATCAGAATGGAGGAGTTATCGCAACAATGTGTGTTGGAATTTTACCAATTTCAGATGCAGGGTTATTAAAGGATAAAAAAGCAACCACTTATAATTTAAGCAGATTTCACGATAATGTTGAAAGACTTAAAAGCGGTAAAGCAATATACACAAAACAAAAAGTTGAATTTGATAATAGAATTATTAGTTGTGCTGGTCCTGCCTCATCATTAGAAGTTGCATACTTATTGCTTGAACAGTTAACAGGAAAAGAAAATACAGATAAGATTAAAAAATTAATGATTTACTGATATGAAAACGATTAAAACCATAATGACAATTATTCTGGTAAGTATTATTGCTATTTCGTGTAATTCAGAGAATAAAAACAATACTACAATAAAGGAAGATGTGGAAACGACTAAATCCACTATTGAACCGGCAGAACAGATTAAACCAACTGATATTTGTATGTTCTACAATGTAATATTAGACGCACCAAGCGAATATCCTGTAGAAGTAGATGGAAAAACCTATTATGGTTGTTGCGATTATTCTTCTTCACAATTACGAGAAGATAGCACAACACGGTTTTCAATTGACCCGTTTTCTGGCGAGAAAGTTGATAAAGTAGGGGCACTTATTTTCCCAGACCCCAACAGAGACAACGGAGTGCTATATTTTAAAACAAAAGATAATTATTTACAATATATTAAAAAATTAAATCAATGAAAACAACAACATTAATTAGTGCCATTGCATTAAGCCTAATTTGTACAACGTTTGTTACTGCACAAACAAATACGAGTAATAAAGACAAAGTTAAAACTGAAACAAAACAGGATTCCTCAATTAAAAGGGAATATGTTTCTATGTATTACAATGAAATCATTGATGTGCCTTGTACACCTGTAATAGTTGATGGAAAGACATACAATGGCTGTTGCAAATTCACTTCCGAACAATTGAAAACCAATAAAGAGACTCGTTACTCAACAGACCCTTTTTCAGGAAAAAAAGTAGATAAAGCAACTGCCTATATCGCACCAGACCCAAATAAAGATAGGGGTGTGCTGTATTTTGAATCAAAAGAGAACTATAACAAATATCTTAAAAAAATAAAAAAATAAAACTTATGAAAAATTCAGAAAAATCAAATAAAAAATGGCTTGGAGCAGGAATATTAGCGGCTCTTGCTGCTTCACTTTGTTGTATTACACCTATTTTGGCTATTCTCGGTGGTTTAGGCGGGGTTGCTTCTGCATTTTCTTGGTTAGAGCCTTTTAGACCGTATTTAAT
>WAPZ01000404.1 GCA_015520535.1 Candidatus Heimdallarchaeota archaeon | reverse complement strand
GTGCCAGCTATTAAAGCGGTTGTTTGAAAAGGAGTATGAGGTAACCACAAAAACAGATGGGATGAATGCCATGTATTGGCTGATAGCGGGTAATATTCCTGATCTCATTATAACCGACCTTGACATGCCAAACATTAATGGTGAAGAATTCATAATCAACCTTAAAAAGAGTGGTTATTTCAAAGATTTACCCTTTATTATTATTACGGGGTATTATGATAAAGAGCAAAAGTTGAAGTTATTCAAGCTTGGCATCCAGGATTATTTTGTAAAACCATTTAATCCAAAGGATTTATTGTTTTCTGTTGAAATAGCACTCAAGCACAACCAAAAAAAATATAGTGTCATATGATAAAAACAGCTACTCAAACCATAGAAATGAAAAAACCTCAGGCGTCCGAAAAGAAGGGAAAAATTCTTTTTATAGGCGCAATAGGCAGGGAAGTTTGTCGGCAATTAATCGATCTGAATTATACAGGATTATCATTGCCGTCTTTTTCAAAGGCATTTTATTGGCTCGAAAATCAGTTGCTCTCTCGCAATGAACTGCCCGTGGCCATTATATCGGACTTTGATCTCAATGATGGAAATGTTTATTCCTTTTATTATAAGATTAAAAGCAATAGGCAACTAAAAGCAATTCCTTTTATAGTTTTGGCTAAAGGGAAAGGGAAAGAGGAAAAAATCAGATCGCTTAAAGTTGGTATTGATGATTTCTACATCGACGAATTCCGTGCAGAGGATATTGATGGCAGGATACAATTTCTCAAAGAATTCAAGAAATTAACTGTAAATATTGAACCTGAGCCGCAAATAAATCTTAATCATTTTTTACCATTATTCAGAATGCCTGTCCTGAAGAGGATAATGGACATTATTATTTCTGCTACTGCATTAATACTACTGAGTCCACTATTTTTAATTATTGCCTTACTCATTAAATTGGAATCAAGAGGGCCGGTATTTTATGTGAGCAAAAGGGCGGGTACTGGCTATAAAATTTTTGATTTTTATAAGTTCAGGTCTATGAGGGTTGGTGCGGACAAGGAAATTGAAAAGCTTCAGGACCTTAATCAATATAAAGGTAAAGACGGAGATGCTTCTTTTATTAAAATTGAGAATGATCCGAGAATTACTAAAGTTGGAAAATTCCTTAGAAATACTAGTTTGGATGAACTACCCCAATTAATCAATGTTCTAAAAGGAGATATGTCACTTGTTGGCAATAGGCCATTACCATTATATGAAGCGGAAAAGCTGACTCGAGATCAATGGGCCAAACGGTTTTTGGCTCCTGCGGGAATCACAGGCTTATGGCAGGTAACAAAACGAGGAAATGGAGGAGAGATGTCAGAAGAAGAGCGAATGGAGTTGGATATTGCCTATGCAGAAAAAAGCTCATTCCTGTTCGATCTGATTATCATACTGAAAACATTTCCTGCTTTATTCCAGAAAGAGGCGGTTTGATAACCTGGTGATGTTCATTTTCTATATATTTTCGGGGGGAATATTTTTCTTACTGATTCTTCCATTTCTTATGACCTTAATTTCTTTTTTCAAAAAAAGAAAATCAGTTCAATCTCAAACGGAAGAAAAAAGTATAGCGTGCATTATAACCGGGTATAAGAATGTAGATATTACTATACCTTGTGTTGAGTCTTTGTTAGGTCAGCGATACACAAATTTCATGGTTTACCTTGTCCTTGATAATTGTGCTAATAATACTAAGTACCCTATTGTCCACAAGAAATTGAAAATCCTTATACCTGAGATACCATTGAATTCAAAATTAAAATCAATAAAAAATGCCATTGATCATTTTTCTGAGGATCATGAATTTGTTTTAATATTTGATCCTGATAATATTGCGCCTATTGATTATTTAGTGAAACTGAATGAATATACACATAGATTTGATGCAATTCAGACTAGAAGGACGGCAAAGAATTCTTCAACAATACTATCCAGACTTGATGCTATTGGTGAGATATATCATAATTTTTGTGATAGGCGCAATTTGTTCAGATTAGGTAGTTCGGCTACAATTTCGGGTTCTGGAATGCTAATAAGAAAAACAGACTTTATTGACTTTATTAATAGTGACCATATCCAATCAAAAATTAATGGAGTGATTTTGGGGGAAGATAAGATGCTTCAAAACTTTCTTGTTGGCAAAATGATCCGAATAGCATATGCTGATGATATATTACTGTATGATGAAAAGGTAAACACAAAACACCAAGTGCGCAGGCAACGAATTCGATGGCTGAATACATATTTCGAGAATGTAAAAGAATCTATTTCTCTAATATTTAAAGGGATAAACAATTACAACTGGAATCAATTCTTATTTGGTGCTTATAATCTCTATCCTCCATTATTTCTTGTTTTTTTATTTAGTTTGGTTTTAGTAGTGTTATCATTTTTTATCAGCCATTTTGTTTCATTGTTGCTTGTGGCCGGAATAGCAATATTTTTGATTAATTTTGTTTTAACCTTGTATTTCTCCAATGCTCCAAAAACATATTTTTTAGCATTGGTGTATATTCCATTTTTTATTCTGCAGCAGATATACAGTTTGTTGCACTTAGGAAAAGCCAAAGGGAATTTTCTTGTTACAGGAAGCAATGAGGCTGTTTCGTTAAATGAAATTCATAAAGAGAAAAGAATCTGAAAATCAATGAAATATCCGTTGGTATCTATTATCTCTGTTTTATACAACCAGTTGGATGTCACTATTGATTTTTTACGCTGCGTTTTTAATCTCTCCTACCCAAATTTCGAGGTAATATTAGTTGATAATGCCTCTGATGTTGACCCAACAGAGAAATTGAAATCAATGTTCCCCATGGTTAAAATAATTAGAAGTGAGGTGAATTTAGGTTTCGCTGGCGGCAATAATTTGGGGATAAAAAAAGCACGTGGAGAGTATTTGTTTTTCATTAATAATGATACTGAGTTTGATTCTGGCATCCTCGAACCTATGGTAGAGGAATTAATGAAATCTCAAGATATTGGAATAATATCACCTAAGGTAAAATATTTTGGTACTGATATTATTCAATATGGGGGTTCTGATGGTATAAATGAATTTACAGGGAGGGGTAAAACGCGAGGGGCACTGAAAATCGATAATGGTACTTATGATAATGTGAGCGAAACATCTTTGGCTTTTGGTACGGCAATGCTTGTCCCAATTGAGGTTGTTCGTAAGGCCGGTATGATGCCTGAACTTTATTTCCTTTACTATGAAGAACATGATTGGTCTGAGCATATTAAAAAGGCTGGTTATAAAATCTTATATTATGGTAAAGTAACGATTTACCATAAGGAGAGCATTTCAGTTGGGAAGAAGTCAAAATTAAAAATGTATTATATGACTAGAAACAGAATATTATATTACAGAAGGAATTTGTCAGGAGTAAATCTGTTTTTGGCTTTAGCATTTTATAGTCTTATATCGTTCCCAGTTAATTTTTTTCGGTTAATATTAAAGGGAGATTGGAATTTGATTTCTCCATATATGAACTGTCTCTTATACACAT
>WAPZ01000403.1 GCA_015520535.1 Candidatus Heimdallarchaeota archaeon | reverse complement strand
GTAGGAACATTATCGATGCTTTTTGCTGAGGTATATTCGGGTTCCTCGCCGTTCTGGGTGTTTTCACCGTATTCAATTGTCGTAACGTTTACTTTATATCTTGTCCATATTTTATTTTTCATTAACATTGCCTTTCATTTTCGACGAACCTCATTTGAGGCACTCTACTTTTTAGGCGTGATTTTTGGGCTTTATGAGGCTTGGATTACCACCGTGATAGTCGTCGGTTATATTAATACCACGCCGATTTTAGGTGCTTTTTTTGACATTGCGATTGCTGAATTTCTTATGTTGGTCTTTTTCTGGCATCCAATTATGTCGTTTATTATGCCTTTACTTCTTTTTCAGATATTTTCGCTTACAGAAACTGGCACGAACACTTACACATTACCCGCACTTGAGCCGTTATTGACCAAAAATAAAATTACTATTGCCTTTTCGGTAATTCTTACACTCTTAGGGTCATCCATCCTCGCTAGCTATGTTAAATATGACTTGTATGCCGCAATGGTCTCATCAGTAAGTAGTGTTGTCATTGTACTTCTTACCTATGTCATCACAAAACTATTGCACTCTAAATTCTCCATTTTTGATTTGAAACTCAATAAAATTGAATTAATCATCGTCATTATTATTTTGGCCATTCTCTACATTATCCCCTTTCCCCCACTCAGAGGACAACCCCTCGTCTCCCTTCCAACCCTTATGATTATCTTTGCATTTTATGCCATTGCAGCACTCCTATTTGCCCGTTCAAAACCGACACCAATCAGTGAGCCCACGCCAGGTATTAAAGAAAAAGCTCCCCACAAGCGTCCTTACTTTACCACAAGAGATGTCTTTATCTTTTTCCTTGCTTTTATAGTTCTTACACCACTCATGATATTCATTCAACCTCTTAGCATAATTCTGTATTATATCTCCTTGTTTCTCATTATCATTCCGTTAGGAATCTTGCTCTTTCTCCGTAATGCCATTGTAATTCTAAAATCATAAAAAATATAAATCATCTTCTTTTTTCACATTTTTCTTCCAACCTTGAGTCCTTTCAAGGAAAAAACATGGGATACACCTACAATTAACTGATTAACATGAGAAAGCCATCCGATTAGCACCCATCATCGTTCTAATTGTTCATTAAAATGGTGCGTAGATATGCTACCCAAAGGGCTAATTTAAGTGTTGGCAACAAAAATGGCTCATTTTTTGATACCCTCCCAACACACACCCGCAATGTAAAAAACAAAAGCTATTTAAAGTTGAGAATGAAGTGGTGATTGTCTAGCGATTTAGCTAGACCTAATAACAAAACGTTTTTAATCACTAAAACAGCAAGAGGTTGTATAAAATGTCATTTGTAAAGAATTTATTAGGAATTGAAAAAGGATATGCCCACTGTGATATCCCATGCGGGATTTATGATCCGCATGCCGCTCAAATGTCAGCTCACACCGTGTTACGGATGGTAAACTTAATTCAGCAATTGGATAAGAATGCACCGGACTATTTCCATAAATTCACACGTTATACTATGGTAAAGGAGGAACATGCTGAACTTTGTAAGCATGAGATTCGGATCTTGTGGGGAGACTATTTTAAGGAAGAACATGTGCAACAATTTCCAGATCTTCCAACACTCGTCTGGAAAGCCTTAAAACTGGGTTCTCAAGCACGCCAAAATGTTGACGAAAACATTGCCAAAGAACTTATTGAAGTCGTCATGCAAATTGCTGAGATCTTCTGGAAAACCAAAGGAAAAACGCCAAAACGCGTGCCTTCACCATATCCGACTGGTGGAGAAATCGTCACATTCGAATAAAATCTTTCAACTCAATTATCAATCTTTTTATAGTCTTTTCTCTTATTTTTATTATATGCTGAAGAAGAACCGGTGAAGATAGCCGCGTATTCGGCTTGATTTCTTTCTATAGCGTTTTTTTTCAGATGTTATAACAGATGTGGCGATTCTGACGCACAGATATGCAACTCATCGCCCAAAAAAGAAATACATGAATTTTCATCAAGTTTTTGAGGATTATTGGCAACTTTATTTTTGTTACGCATTTCAAGATGTACTCATTACTCTGTTTATAGAAAAATAAGGTCAACTATGATTTATAGTTAAATCAAGATCAACTTCACTTTTTTCAAAAAAATATGCACAAATTCGCAATTTGCTTACGTTTATAGATTTAAAATAAAATTATACTTAAAACAAACGATTAAAATAGGAAAAATTAAGAGGAAAAAAAGAATGATTCGCTTACAAAAATGAAAAAATTTTATCCTTTTTGATGACAACTGGCGCTTGTATTTGAGCAGTAATTGTAGTTAGAGTTGTTGTTTGGTTTTTCGTTTGCATGATATTTCCTTCACTAATGATGTTTTGCGAATTCACGATGATGATCCCATTATAGCCACCGATAATTGTGTTTCCTAGAACGTAGATATCATTGGAATTACCTATATAGATACCATTGTCATTGTTTTCTAAGTCATTTTTGAAAATTATGTTGTTGTTAGTAGAAGCTCCATCAAGCAAAATTCCCCAGCCGCCATTGATTATGTAATTATTTGCAAAAATGCTGTTGCTGCTGCTTATTGCTGCGATACCCCAAGAATAGGCGGAAATAATTGTGTTGTCAAGGATACCAAGGAACTGATTATTAGTGGAACTAACAGCGACTTTCACTTGTTTTACATAATTTTCTAATATGAGTCCATGAACAGCGTTGTGTATGGCAATTCCGACTGTTGACATTGCAGAATCTCCAATTAAGATATTGTTTCTAATTATGAAATAGGCAGTTGTATTTTCTATCTTAATCAGCGTCCCTGATCCAGTAATTTTCAATCCCTCAATGATATATGGGTCTTCAGCTGTACCAGAGCCAGAAACACTATATTGTTGAAAATCAGCGTCACTAAGAATTACAATAGGATTAGAAACGACTAATGGGATGGTGTTCTGCCCAAGTAAACTAAAACGGTTTGGAAATACAGTCGGATAAAGGTCTGACCCCGAAACATACACATTATTCGGATAGGTCCCACCATTAATGAGAAATGGCGTGTCTACAAGACCATCGGCATCATTGTCAGGTCCGGTCCATTGATTAAAGTAATTAAATTGGTAAAGGTTGCTATTTGAAAAACTCCATATATATCTAGCATCCGTATTTATGTAGTCTACAAAGTTGTTATATGTAAACAAATTCCACCTTGATGTCTCATCAATTTCTATAACCGTATCATCATTATTAGAGTAACCAACGATTGTGTTATGATGGAATAGGTTATATTTCGCTGATCTTAAAAAAATATGAGCATATTTTACCATAAAAAGATTGTACGAAATTAGATTATAGTTTGCGTTGTTATCTAAAACAAGCTGTTGGCTTGAATTAATGATAACATTGCGAGTTATGGTAATATTTGTTGAGCGATCCAGATAATAACTAATAACGTCTCCATAATGCATGTTTCCTACAAACGTTAGGGAACTCGAATTCATAACCATTGAAGAAAATACAATGCTCCCTTGTTGAGAGATAAGTAGACCAAAGAAAAGGTTGTTCCTAATAATTACGTTTGAAGTCGAGTTAAAATTCATCCATGCCCGCCATATTGCCGTTGTTTCACTGACGTTATCAACAAACCAATTATCTTTAATAATGAGGTGGACGTTTGTGTTTTGAATTTCAATGACACCATTGTATTGGCTGTCAAAAAGACCTGGAGCTTCACCAATGTAGTATCCCTCAATTATGTAGGGGTCGCTTGGGGTTCCTGAGCCTGGAAAACTATATTTTTGTGCAAAATCATTATTATTCAATATAACAATATTGTCCGTGAGAGGTTGATATGATTTGACAACGAAATTGTCATAATAATATGTTTCCCAGCTACCAGCTGAACCCGAATAATCACTTAAACGATCAGTTCCAAGAGTAATTACTATCGAGCCGGACATTGAACTATGTCGTGCATTATTAACCAGTATTTCACTGGAGCCATCATCTAAATTGATAAATCCTACCCAAACGTGATTTAAACTGACAGCAATGAATAACCGATACCAATGTCCATTTGATATAAGTCCACCGCGATCTGTTTTCCCACTTTGACTGGAATCTGCACTTACCCATCCGCCTTCTGCGTAAGAACCGGCTTTATCTTTGATCCATAGTCGTGCACCAGTTTCCCATATTACTTGTAAAGTTGGCCCCCAACTATAAGAAGAGACACTGTACGGATAATAGTCCACTGTAACAGTAAAATAGTCATAATTTTTTAATACAAGATTAGCTGGCCTTACTTGGGCGTGAAGATTTGCTTTTTTGTAGAATTTTAATACATTATAACGCCCATTAACGTAATTAGCTGTGGTAATATAATTCCCACTATTTAACGCATGCGTATAATTCCATGTTGTGCCTTGAGTACCACTGCTTGTTGAATATTCTTCCCATTGGAGAGTTTTAAAATTAACTTGAAAATGATGAGGACCACTAACATCAGAGCCAGTCGCATACGAGTTACTTCCTGTCACTGTTACTGTATATTCAACATAGTCGCCCGCAACAAATGATCCAATGGATCCAGAGACGGTAAATGTTCCCAAACCAGATTTTGAGCCAAAATTCAGTAGCGGTTGCTGAACTCCATTAACTTTTACTGAGACGGATACTTGCGACGTTACGGATGACAAGCTACTATCTACATTCCATGAAATTGTCAAAGTTACATCATCATTTTCGTTAATGTTAGTTGGACTATGTTGAACTGAAGTTATAGTTATGGAAACAAAATGTGGTTGAACTTGAAAACTCTTAGTGGAACTTTTAGCTGAATCGCTGCATTTAGCGCCGTTACTGATGACAACAGCATAATAACTGACGGTATCACCTTCATTAAAAGAGCCGATTCCACCCAATAAAGAAAAAGTTCCATAACCACTTTTTGAACCTAAATAAAGAGATTGATAAGGGTTTCCGTTTACTTTATAATATACAGTCACTTTTGAGGTAACACTGGCATCATTCCCGCTTACAGACCAAATTACCCTTATGAAAACTTTATTTCCCTCATAGACAGTAGAAGGTGTATGATATACGGATTTAATTCTTGTAGATATTGAACATGAAGGTAACCTACGAATTGGAGAATCTATCGGTTCACCAATTCCACCACGGAAGATTGATGCTGATAAGACGAGAAAGTTGCCTGAAAAGGAAAAAATCAGTCCTACAATTGAAACAACAAGAATTGATCTAATTAGAGTCCTTTTTTTCATTTTATCTCCCTTTATCTATCTTAATTTTAAATGCCTTTATGAAAGTTGGAGGTATTTTCATTTCAAGAGACTACTTTAAAAG
>WAPZ01000402.1 GCA_015520535.1 Candidatus Heimdallarchaeota archaeon | reverse complement strand
CCCGCGATTTCGCGTTGGGCTTCCTCCAGACCCTGCCTCGCGGCAACGCCCTTGCCCTTTCGCTAACCTTCGGCTCTGCGAATACCTGGTAAGAGGACTTTCACCTCTCTAGTTAAGTGCCATGCCCGGCACACACGCCGCAAATCACCGGCGCCAAAATGCATAGCGCAGCGAAGCTTTTTGGTGTCCGCGTGGATTTGTTTTGTTAGGCAATTTTGGCATACTCCAGCATCGATCTTATGTATTCATTTCGTTTTAGCCTAGCTCTTGTGCTGTTAACAGCCTCAGATGCAGCAAGTTTGTAATCATCCGGTATATTGCTCTCAAATTCAGTTAATTTATCTTTCAATATATTAATGTCTAAACTATTACCATGTTCTAAATGTTTTGCTATAGCAATAATCAACGAAAAAATATTAGCTTTATTATACCAGTATGATTTCTGTCGAAGCCTTAACTTTAGAATTAAGTCTGCTGAATTTTCAAGTAGATCCACTATCTCGTCTTTACCTGGAAACTCTTGAGAATAGTCATCTAAGAAATCCATAGTTTTTTCATTTCTATTGAAGAACGTACCAAGCAAAGTGGACATGATATTCAGAATATGCATCAAATGCCCTTTTTTTGAAATTTCTCTTGAAGTAAATGCACTTTTTTCTGTAATTAACTTCACAAACTTGTCGACATTTTTTTGTGATGCCCAGTCGTAATATTCCTTGGGGATATTTGGATCAATTCTGAATCCATTGTCTTCTTCATTTGGTATATCTAGCTCATTTGAGAGCAATTTTGCAGTAAGCATATAATCTGATGTTGAATACTGTGATGCAAGCTTTTCAATTACTGTCAAAGCATTGGAAGTTCTATTTATCCTTTGAAATATTTCCTGAACTCTAGGATCATCATTTTCTAGATCAAGCTCAATTACGGCAATTTCATATTTAAGAAATTCTGATTTTTTTTCGTCTTCTAAATCTGAAAACAACCTCCCATCGACATCAAAATCACCATTTATAAATCTTATGATTGCATCTGTACGTTGTTGGCCATCAACAATACAAGAGACTGTTGACATATTTTCGACGTCAACCTTACCTTTAGATAAAAATATTTGCGGAAATGGTAAACCAAGCAAAATAGTTTTTATGAAATCTTTCTTATGAACCTCCCGCCATACTAGGTTTCTTTGAAAATAGGCATCTGGTATCAAACGACCTGAGTTTATTTCATTCACTAGCGTGAGAAGTGAAATAGATCTGACTCTGTAATCTATCATTTAAATTGCCTTTAGTTCTTTATGGGCAGTAATACATGCTTTTTGCTTAAATTCAAAAAAGCACTGTGAGGCATAAATTCCTGCATTTATAGACTTAAAAAGATCCGTATGATTTCCAGATAGCTTCTCAAAAAAGATCCTCCATTCAGCTCGTTCTGTACATGCTGGCATTAAATCTGGTCGAAAAATTCCTTTTGAAATATATTCACGATACTCTTTAAAGCGTGAGAGACCATTCGTTATAGGGAATCCAGTTCTATCTTTATATCCTTTCGTTATTTTAAAGACAAGTCTCATGTATTTAGAAAATAAATCTTGATCTATAATTGCCATATCAAGATCAGATTCTCCAGGTGTAAACTCTTTATTCTTATAAAAACTTTTACCAGCTTTTGCAGACCCTGCTACTTGGATTGATGTGTATGACACCCCAAAATACATACTAATTTCATTTAGTATTTCGTACTGTCTTTCTTCTTCTCCTAGAAATGCATATGTAGGATACGCAAGAAACACCTTTCTTGCGATCTCATTGTATGGGAGAGAGCTATCAAGGCCGTCATCAATTATTTTTAAATGATCTATCATATGGATATTTCTATTATTCCTTACGCTCAGGCATCAACTATATTATTTATTTGCCTAACGCTTTGCTAAGTGGCATTTTAGGAGCCGTTTGGTTTGTGCAAAAATGGAGCGAAGCGTAATGCACAAACCAAACGGCGTATAAAATGTCCACTTGAGCTGATTGTTAGAACTTACACCTGACAACTGTGACGCGCAACAATTCTTGATTGTTTGCACTGACTTTTTGCCTTTATATTTTTTTATTATTGAATTAGCCATTCCACTCTAGACAAAACCACGGGGCTTTTCGGCTTTTTATTGAACCGTGGCACTTCCCTATTAGCACATCAATCGCTCGCCCACTCTTTTCTAAAAGTTTCAGAGGTTAAAACAACAAAAGTCTTATCAGTTGTGTTTTTAATTTTCCAGCTTTAACTGAACTCGCCTATTTATTTTTATTATTTTTCTTCAGCTTCACGTGAATGCTTTGCTTTCCTGTTTGGCTAAAAATAACTAGTAATTGTTACAACCGTTTTTATTTATATTTTTACAATTTTAACTGTCGATTAATGATTACCACTGAACACATTTGTTTTTTTCATTCATTTCAATTGTGGGTTTATTAGTTTTCCAAAGCAGATAAGAAAATATGCTTTTTATTGTTTTTATCTTTTTCGTTCTAATCGGGATAGGGGGATGCCTCACGACATCCCTCCTCCCACACCACCT
>WAPZ01000401.1 GCA_015520535.1 Candidatus Heimdallarchaeota archaeon | reverse complement strand
GAATAGTTCTATATGGTGAGAAATGCCAAGCACATGGAAAAAGAAGTCAAATTTGTTTTTTTCATTGGTAATTTTGGTACAAAAGGAGAAATTTTATAGCAAAATAAGGTTTATCGGATTTAAATATGTAATTGTTGTCCTTAAAGAGGTTAGTTGTTATAAAAAAGATAAAAAAATGAAATTAAGAAAAATAATCCTTCATCGCTTCGTCAATCTTAAAACAATAGCGTATATTGCAAGAATTACGGCAATATACGCTAAAATAAAGAAGAGCTCGTTTGTCCAGGATGTACCAGTATCGTACGTTGCCCGAAAAAGACTTTGAATAGTTCTATGGGCTGGCATAATATCCATCCAAGACTCATCATATCGACGGGAATAGACGGGATTTTCTAAAAAGCCAGCATCGATTACTGCCAGTGTCAAAATGGCATTCATCCCAAGTGCTTTCGTATCAACCAAACTGGCAATTATTAAACCCAATAGCGAGAATATAATGGCACTTAAAAACAAACTGGCGAAATATCCCGTAAAGTCGTTCGGGGTAACCCAATTTAGTGTAAAGAGAGTCACGATGATTGTCACCAATGCATTTATAATAAATAAAAGCAATATTAATGCGGCACCAATTTCGAGTGACGAATAGCCACTGATTTTCAACCTTGGGTACACAGTTTTAAGATGGAATCCAGTAAAAAAACTAACAATGGAAACAACAAGAACAATAGCAGTGGTAGAATACAAAAGAACGGTGACCTCATCGGCTTGGGGGAATGGTTGTATTATCTCACCATCAATTGTTAGAGGGAGTGTACCTTCAGGAGCACTAGATGCAGAGACAATGATTAGAATGAGAGGAAAGAGAAAGATAATAACCAACAAGGTTGGTTCGCGAAAAAGACCTTTTCCATAATATTTTGAAAGCGTAATCATTTTATTCATGTTCTTACACCTCTTAAGGCTTTCAGTTTTGACCAAATATCAAATTTAACGAGTTGACTGGAGGCAAAGAGTATTATAGCGTAAATTAAGGCTAGCGCAGCGTAACTTATAATATCAGCTGATTTTCCTATAAATCCAGCTTCTAAAACCAATTGCGTTGGCCAGAATCCCGGTACATAGTACGTCCATGACTGGAGGTAAAGACTTTCTCCCATTGGATTGCTTATAATCATTAAATCGATAAATGAGACAAGAAGGACAATCAACGAGCCCTCCATTATTTTCGGATAAAAGCTCCCTATTAAATTACCAAAAGCTGCATAAACAACCGTAATAAGAAAAACTGCAATAAAAACACCAGCAGTATCCTTTGGTTGGTAAAGATTAATGGTAAGAATTGATGTCACAAGGGAAGAAATTACTAAAACTACAAATAATGACAGAAAAATGCTAATATTGATAGTACTGGGAGAATATCCCGTCAATTTAAGTCGATTTGAGATTTTTTGGTTTTCAGCAGTTATTATAAAAGAAAACAATCCGGCTGTGATTGCCATAGCTGTTAATCCGCCTGTAATGACGTGAACGTTAATCATACTAGCGCTGATCGTTTTATTATTCGCTAAATCAAACGTCATTGGCATGTCAGCAGTGACCCACCAAGTTGACCACAAAGTGACAATAGGAAGGACAAAGCAACTAAAAATGATGGTTTTTTGGCGAATCATGTTTTTCAAAAAGGCTTGAGCCAATGTAATGCTTTTTATGTTCATTGCTCATCACCACAGCATACTGGGCAATCTTTGCGATCACAAGACTGCAATCTCTTATTTATAATATGGAGGGACCGAGTAAATTTGCTTTGATCTTCAATCAGATGGCTTACTATAATTATTGCCTTACCACGTTGTCGTAGATCATATTGAATTTCCCAAAATGCTTGAAACGAAGAATAATCTAATCCTTGATATGGTTCATCTAATACAAGAATATCTGGGTCACCAAGGAGCGAAAGTCCAAAATTTAGTTTTTGCGCAGTTCCACCACTCAGATTCTTGACGAGAGTATCTTTGTACTGCGAAAATTTAAGGCGTTGCATTATTTTTTCGGCATCATTTCGTATTTGATGGTCTTTAAGTTGCATTCCTCTGCCAAATACGTAGAAATTTTCCATAACCGTCAAATTTTCGAAAAGAAGTAAATCTTGGGGCGAATAACCAAGTCTACCATACCGAAGAATTTCCCCTTTTTGTGGTTTTAGCAGACCAACAATTAGTTTGAGTAAGGTCGATTTACCAGAGCCATTTTCGCCAGAGATTCCAATAATTTCACCGGGTTTCACTTTAAGAT
>WAPZ01000400.1 GCA_015520535.1 Candidatus Heimdallarchaeota archaeon | reverse complement strand
TTTCAAAAAATTCATTAACTCGAGTAACGATTCTCGAAATCGTTCTACATACGTCTCTGAGAGTTGGTCATCTTGCAACATTCTATGGTGTTCAAATGTCACTTTTATTATATTTTTTGTGAGAACATTAATTTCATCAAGACATTGGGACATTTTTTCTTGTTGCCTTTCTCCTTTAGGATAAGAAATAAGCAGATTTTCTGTGTTCCGTAGAACATTTTCTATCTTGATCCAATGGCTTAAAAGTACTAATGTTTGAATGTGGGATTCTAAAGCCGTCCACTCTTTATCAACATTAAGAATTTTTGGTAGTTTTCCCCATGCCAACTGAGTTATAGATTTTGACCACTCAATTTTGGTGTTTTTATCTGTAAAATTTGGTAAGATCTTTTCTTTTTCTATTAAATCATGTGTGCTCAGCAAATCACGATGAAGAGCATACAAATGGTTGAATACGCGTTTGATCGGGCCATACGCTGATTCTACTTGACTAAGTATTGCATTTAATGGTTCTAACGTCTTTAATGTCCAATCCAAAATGTCTAACTTTTTTCTATAAAATTCATAAAATTCAGCATCAGAAAATTCGTGGTTGAAATCCATGTCTCGCATTTTAGTTATCCTTCACGCAACCTCGCGTCATTTATCAATTAGTGTATCGGTGCAAATTAATAAAAATGTTTGCATCTCTCTTTTTAAATGGATGGTAGCAAATTTTATTAAAACAAAAGAGATGCTGTTTTTCAAGATCAGTAGAAGAGTTTTAGTGGATAAGAATGCAAGATCTGTTAGGTCATATGAATATCGGGGATGAAGAGGTATTAGACAAAGTTCGTTTATGTGTCATTGTGCTTCATGATATTACAGATCCAGAATTGATATTTGATGCGGATTCTGAGAAGGATTCGGATTTTGTAGTAGCGATTGAACAATTGTGGCCAGTTCTTTTGACTTTGATCGGTCAAGGAAGCAATTATCATGAAGGATTTTGGGGACCGATTCCTTTGGCCAAGACCTCTTATGTGACTTTTTTATTTTCCGCTAATTTTAATAAAACAGAAGGCTTTACGTATGATGTCCGCGAGCGACGCCCACTTTCTAATTATGTGCTTTTTGTGTTTGCTATCGATAAATCCTTAGTTCCACCCGTCGTGCCACTTCACGAAATTGAAAATACCATTCATTGGTATGTGGATTTTCATAGGCCAATTCATGAATGGTCTCAAAAAACGTTTGATTTCTTGAAAAAAGTTTTTATTCTTGCAATCGGTGGCACTAACGTATGATATTGAAATAACAATTTAAGTCGCCACAATAAAGAAAATTCTTTTTTCGACTGGGTGCGTGTCCTTTTCTTATAAGGGATGCGTAACATTTATTTAGTGTGCCAAGAGATTATCCACACGCATTAAAATCCACGCTTTGCGACAATATGTTTTTTAATCGCTTATAAAGCATACCTAAGGCGTTCGCATTCACCCACTTAAAATGGAGTTATCCAATCATGTTTCAAAAAATGGTCTATAGTCCGGTAAATGTAAAGGGTTTTCGTAAATGGTATCGCTATGTTCCACGCTTACAAGACAAAGAACTTTTTTTAGTTGATTTTGAGACTGTTGTTTTTCGTGTCGAAGATGTCGACACGGGTGACACGGCAACACAATCATCCAAACTAGTCACAAAAACGGGCATTTTGATTTATTTTGTTGACGAACACCAGAATAAATATCGTGCTTTTTTAGAATATGAACCTTACTTTTACTTATTACCAAAAGTGGAGGGAGAACAAGCCGCACGCCATGTATATCGTCAAGTGTTGAAAAAAATTCAAGCTGATGATAGAATTAAGCGTGTACAAATCATTCAAGCCTATGATAGCGAAGAATTGACCTTTCCGAGAAAAAAACACTTTATTAAGGTTACTTGTCGTAGTCCCGGTGATGTGCCTGCGTTACGTGATGAGTTGGAAAAGCTGCCTGGCGTCAAAGAATGGCGTGAAGCGGATGTTCTTTTTCATCATCGGACGGCGATCGATAATAATGTGCGGATTGGGTATTGGTATCGCGTCTCCATTCAAAATGGTCGGATAGTACGGCTTGAACAAACGCCACGAAAGGATATTCCACCATTAAAAATTTTAGCTTACGACATTGAGGTAAAAATGGATCGTGCACGCGATCCGAATTTGGATAAGGATCCCATTATGATGATTGCGGCGTTTACCGGGGAAGAAAATGTTGTCATCATTGCAAAAGATTTAGTGGATTGCACCCATGTGCGAGATTTTTATGTGGTGGTTCGCCCCGCGGATGAAAATAATCCTCTTCCCTATGTGGATTGGGTGTATTATGATGAATTAGAAAAATTAGAGGCAAGTGGTATTCATTTTGTAGATAAAACGTATGTAAACGCTGTGATGGTTGACAATGAAAAAGAGCTTTTAACAACATTTTACGATTTTGTGCAAAAACACAAACCGGATGTGTTTGCCGATTTTTATGGAGATCGTTTTGATATTCCCTTTTTGTATGGCCGTTCGAAGAAGTATGGCTTAGATTTCCTTAGTTTTACGGGATTTTCGTTTGAACGAAAGATGGATGCGCGAGACAAAGATGAAGAAGAGTTCCAACTACTAAAAGATGTGGATTATGTTTCAAACGCTGGCGTATTCCATTTAGATGCCTTTTTATGGACGCAAAAATATAGTTATCTCCCCAAAAGTGCGCTTTCATTGAAAGCCAGTGTTAAAAAACGTCTTAAGATCCAGCCAATCGAACGTGAAGCCTTGTGGGCAATCGACAAAAATCCGGCGGAAGCAGTTGCGTATGCAGGTAGCGATGGATATATTACCTGGAGATACGTAAAGGAAATTATTTTGGATTTTTGTATTTCCATGGGACAGATGTTCCCCATTCCGACCGCCGAAATTTTGACCAAACGCGCGGGGTCATTAGACGATCTCTTAATCGACGCTATCGGATATTCTCGTGGAATTATAGGAAAAAAACGTTTTCAACAAACGGGTTTAGGAAAATTTACCAAAAATTTGAATTTGGAAAACGTCGCGTTTACGGGTGGGCTTGTTGAAGCACGAAATATTGGAGTATGGAGAAGTGACATTCCATATCCTTTCAACCTAGATCCAACCACGACAAAAACCTTTATTGAACTTACAGACGTCATTTTAGATAAGACCACCAAAAAAATGCTGAATTCTGCGATTGAAGATGAAATTGAAGCTTGGATCTTAAAATACATTAAAAAACCCGTTAAATTACCCGATACAAAAGAAGTGCACACAAAATTGGAGTTTCTTAAGAAATATGTTAATCACAATATTACCGCTGAAGAACAAAAGGATGAAATGTTACGTTCCTTAGAAACACTTCAACAAAAATTAGAAACACTTTATGTGAGCAATTTAACCGAAGAAAAAAAACGACTTAAGGATATATTTACTCAACTTACAGAAAAATTTGGAAACGCCGCCGAAGAACCCACCAATGAAGCTACGTTCCAAATTGTCCATGTAGACGTCACCTCCATGTATCCCAGTCAAATTCGACAGTATAAAATTCAACCATCCGGAATTGTGACTGAAACGCAGTGTAAGAAATGTATTTATCGTGAACCAGATAATAGTTGTATGTTTGATGCCGAGTGGACATTAAAGTTTAGTTTAAAACGGCCTTGTCCTTTTAAAGAAAACGATACGTATTGTCAACGCCTACGGAAAACCTGTCCCTTTCCAGCCGAAGAAGAAAGTAGTTGCACTATTTACAACAGCAAAGAAGCATCTGCACGTCTGAACACAAGCAGAAGTCAAGAATTTGTTGTTCAAAATGAAACGGGCGTTTCTGTCTATATTTATAATGAAGGATCATTCAAAAAAATAGATAATAAGGAATCATTTTTCCTTACCGGTCTACCCGAACATTATAAGCATAATCCTAAGGGCTTTTTGCTTGATTGGATTACGAAACATGTGCCTGGTACAACCATTGGAAAGAATTTACCCCCAATAGAGATTGATATAAATACGACTACCTCAATAAAAGTTACACCTCCCAAGAATACCATTCTTTTTGTAGATGTTCGCTCAAAAAATGCAGAAGCCTACATCCCCGTTCAATCTCGTATTTGTCAGAAAGCATACGAATTTGTCTCTGATATTATGGATCAATTCTTTAAAAAACGTGTTTTTCATAAAAAAGAAGCCAAACGATTAAAACGAGTAATCAAAGAGTATAAAAAACACAATGAGGAGCCTCCTAAAGATATTGTTGCCTTGCAAAAGTTCCATGATTCCACGCAACTGGGGTTAAAAGTCCCATTAAATAGTATTTACGGACTCTTAGGTATGAAAGGTGGCGTTAGAAATGCCAGTACACCTTGCGCTGGAATAACAACTCGCCTCAGTGCTGAGTTGATTAAATGGACGGCTGATCTCTTAGACACAATTGGTTATGTGACGGAATTGGACACTGATGGTGTGTGGGTTGCCATCCCCACAGAATTTCCTACAAAGTTTTCCTTGACAGTTAAATCTCATTATGATGACTCTTTTGAGATTAATTCGCAATTTCCCTTGTTAGAATATTACATTAATCATATTGTAGAAGAAACGCGATCCAATCGAAACGTGTGGCGAAATAGCATTACAAAGATTGAACGTGAAATTCGTTCGTTCCTACGTTTTGAACAAGATGGCCCCTATGATTTAATGGTTGTCTTAGGACGAAAGAAATATGCGGTCTATCGTTATGACACCAAAGCTCAAAAATGGGAAGAAGAAGAAATCACGGGATTAGAAACAAAACGACAAGATTTTTCCGAATTAATCAAAAAATATCAACAGCTGGTTCTGGAAGGATACCAATACCGTTTCCGTGAACAAGTCGAACTCAAGGATCTTTATCGTCACGTACTTGAGGTCTCCGTTCAATTTTTGAAGAAAATTAAGCGTGGTGAACTAGATATTGAAGATTATGTAATTCCTAAGGGACTCGGAAAATTAGATTACAAATCCGTTCAACCACAAGTGGTGTGTGCTGAAATCCTTAAAGAAATTGGTATCACCCCCGAACTAGGTATGACCATCAAAATGCTCTTAATAAAAAGTAGTAGCAGCAAAAAAAGCGAATCGGTCATTCCTCTCGAACTGATTTATCAAGATATGAAAGTCATCCAGCGAGTACTCAAAAAACGCGGGATAAATACCCTTGGCTTTCTGCTAGGAAATGTCACAGATGTCAAATCATTACTTGCACAAATTTTGGACGTGGATACCTATATTGACTCTATTTTTGGTGATAACCGTATTTTTGAACGAATGGTCGTTCGGTTAATGAAAACACAGAACATTTTAATTCCAATACCAAAAGAAATCCCAAATAGTGACAAATTTAATCTTATCATCAATGAGGGGAAACACAATGATGCCTTAGCCATGCAAATGAAAAATATGAAGCAAAAATCTGAGGATCGGCTTAACTTACCAGCAGTAAAGCAAAATGCTACCTTACAGAATTCAAACATGTCCTTGTCACCAAAAACATCGGCTAAAAAAGAAAAAAGACCACCTACATTACTGTCGTTTGCCTCTCAAAAAAGAGAACATAAACCCAATAAACAATCCAATAATAGTCATCGGTTAAAGAATGCAACCCAACAGTCTTCGACTTTAATACATACTAATAAACTACGTCAAATGAACGCTCTACAAAAAGATGTTTCTAGTAAAAAACCACAGCATCCAACAGAAAATTATAAGCTCAACTCCCAAAAAACATCAAAACTATCATCTAACTCGAATTTTGAAAACAAAACACCACCGACTCAGTTAACATCGAAAAATATCACCCTTAAAACTGATGAAGCTCCAATAGAAAATACCCAATTTGTTGTTGAAACACTTCCCTCAGAAAAAACCCTCCAGAAAATAGAAGAAATACTCGCACGGTTAACAGAAAATGGGCTCCTACCTTCGGAGAATTTCGATTCTCCTACAGCGTTTTCAACCTTTTATTGTTCCGTATGTAATTATCCCTTGAATATTACTAATTTTATTGAAGGTGAATGTCCTAGATGCGGAAATCAAGCGTTTTATGTCTTAGATATACAATCTGTGCAAAAGCACGAGCCTTCTACCATTAAATAGATGTGCTTTTTCATTTTACTCAAATTTCAATTATGCTCAACACGCGTATTTTTTTATATCAATAGTTATTTGCTGTGCTGCGCTAAGAAAAACATTAATTTCTTTTAAAAAAAAGCAGTTTTTAGAACATCCCCACGTTCTAATTTCCATTTCTAATGGAGTGATAAATCATGAAGTTCTCGGTAAAAATAATAACTAATACAACTGTTTTAATCACACTTTCGCTAATTATAATAAGTCTTTTCTCAGTTTCGGGACTCACACATGTCAACCTTGAGACAATACACACAACCGCACAATCAGAGCCAGTACCACTACGAGCGAAAAATTCCATAATTTCAGTTTCTTCTGCAACTCAAATCTCCCCACGAAGTGTGACTGGCACAGCGGCAAGCATCGATATTCCTACCACGGGATTTTATAACATTTTTATTAAAATTAATTCTAATTCCGCTTCTACAATTACTATATCTGTTGATTCTCAGCCTGCAGCGAGTGTAACTCCAAAAACCAGTGATGCCATTCAATTTGATTTTGTCTTTACTTGGGAATTTACGACCACCGGCACCCATTCCATAACGCTTTCCAGTGGTAGCATAGCCTCTGTGACGGCAGAAAAAGCCACCACCTTAACCTCAAGCTATTCCAATCCCTTAACTGTAACTTTAACTAACGTATCAATCGACGGTTGGATTTCTTATTTAGTTAAAAAAGAAACTAATTACGCATCAAACTTAAAAATTGATACTTCTATCGCTGGTTCTCTTAACGTACT
Source organism: Candidatus Heimdallarchaeota archaeon (assembly GCA_015520535.1). GTDB lineage: Archaea > Asgardarchaeota > Heimdallarchaeia > Hodarchaeales > S146-22 > S146-22. The sequence continues at coordinate 1,137 of WAPZ01000400.1, read as the reverse complement.
TTCTTTTTTGGTTAATGACGAAAATTTCACTGAACAAATCCAAACAAACGGTAAACTCTTCCTCACACTCTCACAAGATCAAGATATGCTAAATCTCACCCTTCATCTTCAAGGACAGGCCGGCGGTTTACTTGGACCACCATTTTTTGAACTTACTATAAGACAAGACCTTAACCCACCGTATATCGATGATATTCTTATTTTATCAAATAACAATCAAACCTTCCCTTATGTAACAGAAGGATATCTCATTAAAATCATTCTTAACGATGATACGGAATTAAATATTTCCACATTGCAACTCAGTACTTCCACTGACAATCAAAACTGGATAACTGTCAAGCCAGAAGGTAATACCACTTCAACAATCAAAGTAAAAAAATTGAGCCAAAGTTCTCCCTATTATGTGAAAGTTGTAGTGAAAGATGTTTTTGGAAAAGAACTGAATACTGTTAAAAAATTCATCTATGATGCTGCGACACCGACAATCGACACGACTTCCACGAGTTATAGTTTTCTTGAAGGAGAAACGACTGACGATTTAAGCATATTCGTCAAAGTCTCTGATGATGCCAAACTTAAATCAGTTCTTCTAACATACGCTGAATTCAGTTCGAAATCTAATTCCTTTAGCTCCAATAAAACCGTGGAAATGGGTGTCTTCAATGAAACTACCTACCAGGTAAAAATTAGTGTTTCAAAAACCACCACGAAAGTTCAATTTTATATCTATGCTGAAGATATGATCGGACATAATGCATCAGCCGGACCAGTAGTCGTTGAAATGAGCCAATTCCGTAAAAGTAAAAGTTCCTTTGGTTTTGAAACACTCCTCACCCTAAGTGCACTTTTTATTGCTACCACCGCAATAATTCGCTCGCGAATCAAACGTAATAATAAAAACTGGTAAATAAACGCCGACACCTACACATAACTTCATCCTTATCTTTCTTTTTTTACCTTTCTTTTCTCATAAAAATTGAGAGTTTCTGTGATTCTCCTGAAATTAATGCTTTTTTACAATAAAACTGTTTTTTTGGTTATATAGGCTTTAAAATTTGTTTAATTCCTTTATTTATCTGATTACCTGTCAAAAACAATAGATTTCCTCTTTTTGTCTAATAGTTTTTCTTCATC
>WAPZ01000399.1 GCA_015520535.1 Candidatus Heimdallarchaeota archaeon | reverse complement strand
GTTCCCCTTAGGGGAAGGTTTTCTGTCTGTCTGGCGCTGGCTGGCCAGCTCAGCAGAAGGTTAATTAAAATAGCCTTTTTGTGCAAGTTCCGTGCTCCGCCGATATGCTGTGAACGAAGCCCGCCAAACTTTTGTAATTTTGTCAACAGTTTTATTGAAAAAACAAAAAAGAAAGGAGAACCAAAAGATTGGCATTTTACCTTCACCAGACGTTTTAAGGCCCCCTTCTTATTGTGTTTGCTCATGCATTTCAGGCAACTGTGAAACAGACCCTGAATACATGGTAGCTTATGAAGCAGGTTACACACAAGGCTTATATGATGGAAAAGATTAAGCTTCTATAGTTTCGGTTTTCTGTATTGTGGAAGGGAGTAAAATATACTCCCTTCCACAGCAAAAGAGATTTTTAAATTTTTTAAAAATAGAGGGAATGAGAAAATGGCCTATTTTTTCTGTTACGAAATTGAAAACAGGTTCTGGTGTTATGATAGATACTCCAATTGGATCGCCGAAGTGGATAAACCAATGTACGAGCTTCTGAAATCCTTTGGAAAACATAAATTTGATGAAACACTGGCACTGAAACTTTTAACCCCCAAATTCTCAAAAGAAGTCGTTTTGCAAAAGTTAGATGAACTCCGTTCTTTTCAAAAGCAACATAATGCTTTTCTACCTGTTGATATTCTTAAAAGCGACATCCCTTACAATGTAGAGGAACTCGTTCATCAATACCAAAATGAAGTTCGTCACATTGTTTTCAACATCACTGAAGATTGTGTATTGCGATGCAAATACTGTAAATTTTCCGGAACGTATATCGGAAGTCGTGTGCATAATCCAAAATCTATGTCGTACGATACGATAGATAAGGCGATTTTATTAATTAAGAAATTATACAAGAAAAACAAACCTTTGATTGTAGGTTTTTATGGCGGAGAACCTTTAATGAAATTTACTAAGATACAATATATTGTGCAGCAAATTGAAGCCTTATTTCCGGACACAGAGATTCAATTTGGTCTAACAACGAATGGTCTGCTTCTTAAGGATCACCAGATAGAATTTTTCAGAAAACACAATTTTTCTGTCAAATTTAGTTTAGACGGGCCTCGGATAATCCATGATAGAAACAGGGTAAATAAGAATGGGCATGGAACTTTTGAGCGTGTTTTAAAGAACATTAAAAAAATAAAATCATTTGATCGGGACTACTTTCGAAAAAAAGTGGGGTTCGTTGTAACCATTTCGCCTCCCTATGACCTACCGGCAATTTTTAATTTTTTTGAAAGTTTTTTAAATTCTGAACAAGTAGTTATATTGAATCACGTGGATCCTTATGATACAACATTTTTTGACAACTTTGATATGAGAAAAGAGCGAGAGGAATTAAGGGAACAATTAAACAACTTAACTAAAGAGTACATTTCATTAAAAATAACAAATTCAAATTCTCTAAGAAAAAAATTACTCGACGATTATTTCGGAAAATCTTTAGTCCAGTTGGACCGGAGACAAATTTTTCCTTTGGATCAGGGATGGGCTTTACCCAAATGCCATATGTCTTCCCGGGTTAGACCGATTATTTATTACAACAGATGGAAAACTTGGTGTTTGTGAAAAAGTAGGCGAATCATTAATTATCGGTGACGTCGTCAACGGTTTTAATTTCAATGCTATAAACACCATTTTACATCAATATCGAAAACTTGTGGATGAAATGTGCCTGAACTGTTGGGCCTATAGATTATGTTCTTCTTGTTTTGTCCATGCCTTAAAAAATAACAAGTTGAACATAGAGAGAAAAAAAGAAGACTGCCGGGAAAGGAAAAAAAGTATTGAAATGAAACTTAAGTTATACACCAAAATCAAAATGCATAATCCTTCCGCATTTGAAAATTGACTAAAGGTGGAAAAATGAAGCTCAAATTGTTATTGTACATTATTACTATAGCAATATTAGGAATCAATTGCCAGAAAGAAGATGAAAAAACACTGAAACTTTCAATCATTACACGATATGGCGACCAGAACACGCATTTTTTTTCTTACATCAACGACTTTCAATACTTTAATAAAAAAGTCTACATTCTGGATTCCAGACAATTAAAAATCTCTGTGTTCACATTATCGGGTAAATTTGTGGCTGAAATTCAATTTAGGCATGGTAAGGGACCAGGTGAATTTTCACCATTGGGGCTCCGTAGTTTTGTTGTGACTTCCGATAGTGAACTGGCAGTCATTGACGCATTAAAACAACGGCTGGAAATGGTCACCTTTTCTGGCAAATTTTTAAGAGGGGTAGACCTGGAATTTCAACCCTCCCAACTGTTATATAACCAGGCTAAATTTTATGTGATAGGTAACCATTCGAAAAAGTCGATATGGGTCTATGATTCACTTTGCCATCTAATTGACACGCTTTTTACACCATTCTCTCCTCCTTCAAATATTCCGCCTTGGTTTCCTACAGTGACCATAGAGGAAAACGGTGTTTACTATATTGCTAATCCTTATGACACAGAAATATACAAAATGAAAGATAACACAACACTCTGGAAATTTTCCGGATCTAATTTGAATCTCGTTGAACCACCCCGGATACGTCGGAGGAAGAAGGCGATTAGCCTTTACCAACTAAGAGGATGGGCAAGCAATGGATTGTGCCTCTGGAGTAAATATTTGTTGGCATCTACTTTTTCAGTAGATCGCAAACACCCAAAACCACCACATATCCTTGTACTTGAGCGAACAACAGGAAAATTTATTCTCGCTCAACCATTCGAAACACTAACGGTAATCAAAACATTTGAAAATGGGAAATATGCGTTTAAACCTGTTTACAAGCCTTTTCCCCAATTACAAAGAATAAAAATTCATATAGAGGGAATTTAAATGCTTACCATACGAAAAGAACTGAATCAAAATACTCGTAAAAATTCAACACATCTGGTCCGTTTACCAGAAGCCACTTATCGCGCTAAATTTTCTTTTCAATATTCATGTCAATGCGATAGCCGCCTTTGTAATGAAAATCCCACTTATTTAAATGGTTACCTGGAGGGTAAGTATAGTGTACCGTAATCCTGCAAAACATTTTAGCAAAAATTTTAGCCTCTTATTTTTTTTGTTCTTTCTTTTAACTTTACACCTTTCCTGTGGGAAAACACCTTCGGCACACCCAAAAATCCAATTGAAGGAAAAAATTTCCCTGAATGCCCCAACCACTCTGGCAACCTTTATCCTCTCCGCCTCAAATTTGTTGGCCGTAACAGATACGCGGGAAAGGCTCATCAATTTGTTTGACAATTCGGGTAACTTATTTCAATCAATAGATTTATTCCCAAAACCCATCGGATATCTTGAACAGTTTTGCTATGACGAGAAAACATTTTTTTGGGGTATCAGCCGGCCATTAAAAAGGTATAAAAAAGGAACCGCATTGCTAATGCGTTTTGATTTACAAGGAAAAATTCTTGTCGAAAAGGAACTTTCTTTCCATCCCATCGCTATCATGTCAGTTGATTCCTTTCTGGTCATTGCAGGCAAATATAATCATTCCCTTTTACACCAATTTGATCTGCAAGGTAAATATTTAAATTCATTTATTCCGCTACCCCAACATGATGCGACAGATTTTTCCTGGAAAACAGTAATGTGTAAAGCAAAGGATAACTTAATTCTGGCTTCACCAACACAATTTAAAATTTGGTTGTGGAATATGTATACCCGGTTACATCAAGATTGGCTTTATAGATCAGATACCAATCTGGTGGTAACTCAAAGGATTGGTGGTCGTGAGTTGAAATACCGCCAAAAAGGTATTCATGATATGTATTGCTACAAAAATTTTCTTTTTATCTCAGCATTTGATCATTCTACAACGCCCAGCAAATTCTGGTATGATGTTATTGATCTGGCACAATTTCGCGTAATCAATACGGTTTATACAGACTTTTTGTACTCTTTTTTCGAAAAAGATCAAATACTGTACGTTTACCACAATTTTCCCGAATTTGAAATATATCGAGGAACAATAAATTGAAAACGCGTCTTCGTGAATGGATATTGGTTTTTAATTTTATTAAACAAGATTTGGTTCAGTTTAAAAAAGAAATATTCGAGGCCTTTTGTGCATTTTATTCGGTTCCCTGATTACTTTTTCCTTTCCATATTTAACGATTCAAATTATCGATTTCGTTATCCCCCGGAAAAACTTTGCCCTTTTGATACAAATTTTGTTTTTCATTTCCATTTTGTATTGTATTAAGGAATGGCTTTTCTACATCTATCAAGTCATTTTTTTCAAAATAAGGGAAAAAATTGGCTATCGGTTGCAGGAAGAAATTTTCTCAAATTTTAACACCATCCGTTATGAAGATTTTGAAAGAATAAAACAGAATGACAAATTTGCATTTGTCACCAAGGATATCAATAATATAAAACGGGTTTTTGACCAATCATTTTTAATGCTATAAAAGACATTTTTGTTGCTATTCTGGGTTTTAGTTTAATGTTCACTTTAAATTTTTATTTAACCATCCTCATATTTGTGACAGTGTCTTTTAGCGGAGGTGTTAATTACCTTTTTTCTAAAAAAATTCGGAAAAAAGAAGAAAATGTAGCAACACTTTACGGCTCGGCATTAAATACCATTATGATGCCGATTTACAAAATGTTTTTTGTAAAACTATTCAATATTTTTCAACTTTTCAAAAATAAACTTATTAAACTGAACGTCAAACTATATGCTGAAAGTTTAGATTTATTTATTTTCCAAAACCGAATTCGCAACTTACAATTTTTATTGACCGGGTGGTTGAATTTAGTAATCCTTCTCTGGATGGGAAAGGGGATTATGGCAGGTCATTACACATTAGGGGAATTGGTTGGCTACCAAGTTTATTTTAATTTGACCTCTTCCGCCTATCTCCAGCTTTTCGGCGTTCATCTGAATCTACAAGAAGCGATTGCTTCTATAAAACGCTTAAAGACGTTTTTAGAACAAAAATCTTCAATGGACAGCAAGAAAATTCCTGTTCCCCCCATCGTATCATCCGTAGTCTTTAAAGAAGTCCATTTCTCATATCCCGAAAAGAAAACCAATTTTTCTTTGAAAAACATAAATTTTACGCTGAAATCTAACACAATTCTTGCCATTATTGGCGAAAATGGTTCCGGTAAAACGACCATTGTAAAATTGCTGGCCGGGCTCTACAAGCCTTCCGCTGGACAAATTCTTGTTGACCATTATCCCTTAGAATTTTATGAAATGCGCCAGTGGTGCAGTGCACTTGGTATAATCCCCCAGGAACCTTTTGTTTTTGAAGGTACATTATTAGAAAATATTATATTAACCGAACCTTATGATCCCCAAGATTTAAAAAGCGTTTTAGCACTCAGCGGCTTAGAAGTTTTTGCTTCACAATTACAAAATGATATTCATACGATGATGTACAATGAAAAGCTTTTCCTTTCAGGGGGATATTTACAGCGTGTTTCAATTGCACGTTGTCTTTATCGAGATATTAAAATTCTTATTGTTGACGAAGGAAGTACCAATCTGGATACTGAATCGTACAACAATTTAAAACAAATTTTATTAAGTATTAAAGAACAAAATATTCCGATTTTATTAATAACCCATAGGGAATCAATGCTGGATATTGCGGATAGAGTTGTTGTTCTTGAGAACGGGCAAATTAAGCGTTACGTATCTTATAAGGATTCACCAGAAAATTTATTCGCCCATTGATCATGTTCCTCCATCGTCCCATTGCCGTACTCATGGCCTACGCCGCAATCCTGCTGCTGGGCTTCCTTTCTCTGCAGCAACTGGCGGTGGATTTATTCCTGGATTTAAATTACCCTAAATTGCTTATCCGTACCCGCTTTGGGGAGGCATCGCCGCAGGAGGTGCAGGAATTTGTGACCCGCCCTATCGAAGAAGCGGTGAGTGCTGTAAGCGGCATTAAGCAAATGAGCAGTATCAGTCGCGAGGGGCTATCGCTGGTAACACTCACCTTTTACTGGGGAACCCGCATGGATTATGCTGCCCTGGCGGTGCGCGAAGCCCTGGATGAGATTCGCCCGTTACTTCCCGAAGAAACAGAGCGCCCCCGGGTGTTGCGGGTGGATCCCTCTGCCCTACCCATCATGCAGATTGCCGT
>WAPZ01000398.1 GCA_015520535.1 Candidatus Heimdallarchaeota archaeon | reverse complement strand
TGATGTAATCAGCATTTTCACGGAGTGTGTTTGGGATCGCTTCTTGCTTATTTGGCCAAAAAAGAACAGCTTTTACACCCGCATTTTTCGCTGTCAGCAAATCATTAATTGTATCTCCAACAAAAGGCACATTTTTCATGTTACCTTCAATGTCAAGGTAGGTAATCGCATAAAAAACGGGATCGGGATATGGTTTTCCTCTTGGTGTGCAATCAGATCCGACAACAACATCAAAGTATGAAAGAATGTTATGTTGAGTTAAAATTTCTTTTGCCACGTCTTGTCGAGCACCAGTAATTATGCCAAGCCTTATATTACGCGTTTTTAGATATTTTAGCGTTTCTACAACATGTGGAAATAGCCGAGATTCTTTTTTCATATAAGAAAGATATTTTTGGTAAAACATCTTTTGGTAATTCTGATGCAGTGCTGGGGGGATCTGGAGTTCTTCATAGATTTTCTGTGCCGGTTTCCCAAAATATTTGAGCATTTGTTCTTCTTCTAAGGGATGTTCTGGCATAAACGTATTATGCGTTTCCTTCCACACTTTTAAAACAATGTGATTGCTGTCAATAATAGTTCCATCCATATCGAATAAAACTGCTACTGTTTTCTCTTCCATTCCATCGAAATCCTCCATTTCAAAGACCAAAAATGCATGTTTTTATATTTTATATTAGAACATTTTTTGAAAAGTTCTCGCCGTCAATAAACCAAATCAATCATCATTCACCAAATGAATATGCAAAGAGATGACATATACTGGATGATAGAGAAAATTTTTAATAGTGAAGCAAAATAGAATAAATGAAGAACTGAGGTTGAAAAAGTGGTCTCACTTACGAATGAGAGACGTTTAATATTTAAAGTCATTGTTGCTGGTCCCGGTGGCGTTGGAAAAACTTCCCTTGTCAATAGATTTGAAAATGGTCGATTCATTCCCGCACGAATGACCATTGGTGTGGATTTTGTCGCCAAAGAATTGGTAGTCGGTGGACAACCAGTTACGCTATCTATATGGGATTTTTCTGGAGAACAAAGATTCCTCAATTTATTTCCAGATTATGTGCGCGGAGCTTCTGGTGCTTTAGTTTGTTTTGAAACGTCACTACAACGTGACATTACGTCACTGCAACTATTAATCCCATGGATAGAAATTATTCGTGAACAAAATGGAGATATTCCGATTCTTCTTGTGGGAACCAAAATTGATTGTGTGGATGAAGAAAAACTCCAAGAAATTCAAGAAATTGCCACGCCAATTCTCAAAGAATTTGAACTTAAAGGGCTTTTTTTCACTTCATCACTCGACGGGAGAGGAGTCTCCGAAGTGTTTTACAAAATCTCCGAATTTATGTTAGAATATACAGCAAAACATGAGAATTTTTATCGTTAATCATACCGAAGCCATTTTTTTGCGTGCCAGACTCATTTTAAAGGTGTAATTTAGATAAAAAGAAGAAAAAAGGCTTTTTATATAAGATTTCCCCGTTCAGCTTGTTCACGTTCTATTGCTTCAAATAACGCCTTGAAGTTTCCTTTTCCAAATCCTTCAGCACCCTTACGCTGAATTATTTCGAAAAAGAATGTCGGACGATCTTGTATTGGTCGACTAAAGAGTTGTAATAGATATCCTTTCTCATCACGATCAACTAATATCCCAAGTTCTGCCAATGCCTTAATATCCTCGTCAATCTCGCCAACACGTTCAGTTAACGTCTCATAATAGGTTTGTGGAACTGGTATAAACTCTATTCCACGTTGTCGCATCGCACGAATCGTTGAAATGATATCATTGGTATGGAAAGCAACATGTTGCACACCTGCACCGTGATAATAAATAAGGTATTCCTCGATTTGGGACATCCGTAATCCCTGTGCAGGTTCATTAATTGGCATTTTTACTTTTTTGTTATAATTACGGACTACCTTAGAGCGTAATGCTGAATATTGTGTGGCGATATCCTTTTCTGTAAATTCGATAAACTCACCAAAGCCGAACACCTGATGATAAAAGCGCACGGTCGGGTCCATTTTTCCCAATTCAACGTTACCTACAATATGATCGATCCGTTCAAGTCCTACATCTGGTAATTCAACGATCGGCTTATATTCTTTATATCCGGGCATGTATGGGCCTTCATACGAATCACGTTCAATAAATTTATGAACGACATCCCCATAGGCACTAATAGTCGCATAACGTAACGTCCCATAGTCATCTTTTAATTCTGTTGGCGGAGTTAATCCTTTTGCGCCTCGCTCAAGAGATTCTTCCCACGCGGTTTCTACGTCACGAACCGTTAATCCGATTACTTTGACGCCGTCGCCATGAAGCATGTGATGTGCCGCCATTTCAGTAGTTGGATGATATGGTGCCGAAAGAACAATTTTAACATTCCCTTGCTGCATAACATAACTAGCAAAACGTCGGTTGCCAGTTTTCAGAGAAGACCATGCAACAGGTCGAAAACCTAAACCATGATAGTAAAAATATGCTGCTTGATAAGCATTACCTACCCAAAACTCCACAGCATCAAAATCTTCAACAGTAAGAACATCTACCGCCTCTTTTGCGGAACTATACTGTGTAGTTTCTTCGGGAATAGATTTTTTGGATAAACTGCTTTTTGTAATCATTACCACACATCCTTTATTTGCATTTCATATTTTTCATCCATATTTGACTTTGCCTCACACCCCTTTAAATATGTATTAGCTTTGCTTAAAATAGTCATTCCTAAGTGACAACGCCACTAAGATAAATGAAAAAACGCAATTATCGGAAATAAACGCTTTTTTATAAACAGAAAAAGTTGAAAATACAAGATAAATAATTAAAAAACGATAAAATCAAAATATTGGAGCATCTAATGTCCTCGTTGTCACAGAATCACTTGATTTTTGTGCATTGTCTTTCCTTGAAAAAACAATGTGCATAAAAATTGCGAGATTAAGAAAAAATAGGGAAAAATGGATTACACTTGCAAATTGGCCGTAATAAAAGAGAAGCAAATAAATGATTAATTGAGATGCTAAATAGAGTGCCACAAAAAGCAGAGTTAATCTGTGAATGAATGGTAAACGCGTGTCATCACTTATAGTAATGGATAAGACATACCCATAGAGCCCAACGATTCCAAGAAAGAGTAAATTGTTAACGATGTTTTGATCTAAAAACATGGCAAAGTCGTCATCAAAAGATGGCCGAAGCCAATAATATGGTGTAATTGCACGACCACTATAAAGGAGAGGAAGAATTGATAGAAGATCTGTTATTTCAAGAATAAATGTTGCTGTAAGAAATACAATAAGACTTGCAATAATTAATGGTTCTAATATTTTTAAAAATAAGGACAATTTACTCAAACGCAAGTTTTTTGGTGATTGAAGATAAGTTTTTTGGGCAGTTAACTGTGACGGCAGTTGTGGTGTTCCTGGT
>WAPZ01000397.1 GCA_015520535.1 Candidatus Heimdallarchaeota archaeon | reverse complement strand
TTCAAATTCTTTTTTGCATTGGGACGAGCAAAAATAGTAGTTTTCTCCGTTTAACTCAAAAATAAGGGAAGTATCGGTATTTTCAATCGCCATTAAACACACAGGATCGGTTGTTTGCGTTTTAGACCATTTAAGGCGAATTTTACCATCTTCTAGCCAAAGAATTCTATCAGCAAGGTCTTTAATCCGCGGATCATGCGTCACAATCACGACAGTTTTGCCTTTTTCTTTCGCAACTTCTCTTAAAAGTTCCATCACCCGATGTCCCGTCTTGGAATCCAGATTTGCAGTCGGCTCATCAGCAAGAATGATAAGTGGATCGTTTGCCAGTGCACGTGCAATTGCAACCCGCTGCTGTTCACCACCACTTAATTTACGTGGTTTATAAACGAGACGATGATGCAAATTTAGTCGAGTTAACATTTTTTTTGCTTTTTGTCTCGCTTTTTTCCCCTTCGTCCCATCTAAATTGAGGACTAATTCTACATTTTGTTGTGCGGTAAGTGATGCAATCAGATTGGGTGTTTGAAAAATGAACCCTATTGACTTAAGTCTTAGTTTAGCAAGATTTTTTTCACTTAAGTCTACAATATTTACTCCATTTATGATAACACTGCCATGTGTAGGTTTTAATAGGGCACCAATGATTTGTATGAGGGTTGTTTTGCCAGAACCAGACGGTCCCATAATTACAATGATTTCGCCCTTAATAATGTGTAATGAAACGTTGTCAACAGCCTTGACTATAAACTCTCCACTTTGGTAATATTTAGATACGTTTTTTAATTCTATTACTACATCTTGATCTTTTAAATCCATATTTGATGTCATCTTAACTTCACCACTCTTTGAAGGCAATTGCTGGATCGATTTTAGATAATCGTCTCATTGGAATACTAGCTGCTACTACACCCGCAATAATGTTTGACAAAAATGCCATCATGATCAATTGTGGATTAATCTCTGCAACGAATTCCGGCATAAAGCGTTGAATTATGTACAAAATAGGATTAAACAAAAGTACAGCGATTGAAAAGCCAAATAGTGATATTATAAGTGCTTGAAAGAGCGCAATCTTGTACAAAAAGATATTTGTGCCACCAATAGCCTTGATTATTCCATACTCGCGTGTTTTTTCAATTGTAAGAGTATATAACAAAAGACCAATTACTAATGTCCCGACTAAAAATCCAATGAGAGTTAGTATGAGCAAAATTGGAAGGAATGCACCAATAATTTCATCTTTATAAGCTTGTGCTGTTTCTTTACTTGTTCTTACAGAGACACTCGGCACATTGCTCTCAATATTCTCTTTCACGGTCGGTATATCATATGATGGATCGATTTTGACTAAAAAGAAATTGGTTATATCTTCTAATGTAAAGGATTTTGCATCCTCAAACGTCATAAATACCATATATGCAATCATCATATTAGTTTCATCGGATATTCCAGTCACTGTAAAATCTTTATGGACAATAGTAATGTTATCTCCAATTTTAATGCCATTTTTCGCGGCTAACACCCTATCGATAATAACTTCACCATTTTTTAGTGCTGATGAACCTTTAATAACTTTCCATGGACCACCTAAGCCACTTTTCACGTCATAACCATTGATATATAAGAGCACTTTTTTCCCCTCGATGTTTGTAGTAAATGGCATTCTAATTAGCGGGGAAACCGATTGGACACCTTCCACATTGTTTAAATCATTATAAAGATCAATTGAAAGTAACGACGGGCTATGAATGGAACCCGCCGCACCTTTTGATGTAACCCAAAGATCCGCATTAGTTTCGCCAACAATTTTGTCCATCATGACATCCATACTATAATATACACCCGATAATGATAAGATTAAAAAAACGCTGAGTACAACGCCGCTTACACTTAATACTATTTTGAACTTTTCATGGAACAAATTTTCTTTTGCTAAAAACACCAATATGATCACCAAGACTTTTATTCTAAAAAATGAAAAAAAAATAGATTGATAAAAAATATTCACGTTAAATATTCGGTTTTTTATATCGCCGTAATAAAAGACTGCTAGTTACCACAGAAACAGAGCTCAACGCCATTGCCAGTGCAGCTAATTCTGGTGGTAAGGTAAATCTAAAGAAAGGATAAAGAACTCCAGCTGCAATAGGTATACCTGCTGAGTTATATGCTAATGCCCAAAACATATTCAACTTAATGCGTTGCATGGTTTTTTTACTAAGATGAATGGCAGCAAAAACATCCCGCAGGTCATTTCTCATGAGAATAATGTCGGCGGATTCAATTGCCACATCAGTTCCGGAACCTATGGCAATACCTACATCAGCTTGTGCAAGTGCTGGCGCGTCATTTATTCCGTCACCGACCATTGCAACAGTATATCCTTGATTTTGTAGTTCTTTTACCTTTTCGACCTTTTCGGCGGGTAATACCTCAGCAAAAACATCTTTGATTCCAATTTGCTTTGCAATTGCCAGTGCTGTCCTTTTATTGTCACCTGTTACCATCCAAGTTTTAATTCCCATTTTATTTAGTTGATTAACAACGGTTTTTGCTTCAGGTTTAACAGTGTCGGCAACAGCTATTACTGCGGCAATCTCACCATCAATGGCTAGCAGCATTGCGGTTTTTCCTTGATATTCTAATTGCTCTAATGTGTCTTCAGCCCGTGAAGGAATGGTTATTTGATGGTTTTTCATTAATCGTCGGTTACCTAGGAGAACAGTGTGCCCCTCAACTTTGGCAATAATACCATGTCCCTTGACAGCCTCAAACTCTGTTGGCTCTTTGAGTGAAGATAGATTCGTCTGTGCATAATTTGCAATTGCTTTACCTAATGGATGTTCAGAACCTTTTTCCGCCGATCCTGCAAAAAACAGAGCCTGTTCTTCTGTATATTTCTCATTAATTATTACCACATCTGTTACCACAGGCTTTCCATGCGTTAATGTCCCTGTTTTATCAAAGATAATGGCATTTACTTTATGTGTGGTTTCAAGAGGTTCACCACCTTTAATTAAAATACCATTTGTAGCGCCGACGCCCGTTCCAACCATGACAGCAGTCGGCGTTGCTAAACCCAGTGCACATGGGCATGCTATTACTAAAACCGCAATTCCAATTAAAAATGCAAACAAAAATGGAGTCGTCCCTTCCGGAAGTTGAGACTCTGGAATTATTCCTACATTTACAATTACTAACCAAGAAATAAAGGAAAGTATAGCGATTACAATAACAGCAGGAACAAAATATTGTGATACACGATCAGCAAAATTCTGAATTGGTGCTTTTGAGGATTGAGCGTCTTGTATCAATTTGATAATTTGTGACAGCGCTGTATCTTTCCCTACTTTTGTTGCTCGAACTTTAATTAATCCTTCGTTATTCATTGTCCCCCCGATTACCGTATCACCGACATCCTTATTGATAGGCATACTCTCCCCAGTAAGCATTGATTCGTCAACCGATGTTGATCCATATTCTATTACACCGTCAGTTGGAATTCTTTCACCAGGTCGCACAAGTAATAAGTCCCCAACTTCGACGAGTTCAGCTGGAATAGTCTTTTCGTTACCCTCTTCCGAAATGAGCGTTGCTGTTTTTGGTTGAAGGTTCATAAGTTTTCTAATGGCTTCTGAGGTTTTACCCTTGGCTCGCGCCTCCAAATATCTCCCTAAAACGACAAAAGAAATTAATAACGCTGCCGTCTCATAAAAAACCTCTCCTTCAAAACTTGGTTGGAAAAACGGATAGAATGTCGAGAAAATACTATAAAAGTACGCTGCGGAAGTGCCAATAGCAATTAAAGAATCCATATTGAAGGATCCGTGCCGAATCGCCTTATATGCGTTAACATAAAAGATTTTTCCAATTCCCAATTGAACCGGCGTCGTTAGAATGAGTAAAACAATGTTAAACCAGAGTACCCGAGGTAAAATTTCCGGGCCTTTCAATGCGTCAGCAATAGTTGGTACCATAGATCGAAAAGGCTCGATTACTATCATCGACAAAATAAATACAGGAATTGTAAATGCTAAGCTAATCCATAGTCTCTTCTCCCATTTTTTGATTTCCTTTTTTCTTGCTAGTCTCTCTTCATCTATTTCTTCGGTTGCTAAACTCGCTGTATAACCAATTTCTTCTATTGCACCAATAATCTTTCGCGCAGATATCACGGTTGGATCAAACGATACACTAGCTTGTTCGGTCGCTAAATTGACATTTATCTCTTTAATACCCTCCAATTTGCTAACAGCATTTTCAATTGACTTAACACAGCTAGCACACGTCATCCCACCGATATTGAGATTGAGGACATTTGACGCCGGTTCCTCAACTTTTCCCGCTGAATAGCCAATTTCATCGACTTTTGCTACGATGAGGTCAGGATCAACTTGCGTAGGATCAAATTGTACGTCGGCACTCTCAGTCATCAAATTCACAGTAACCTTTTCGACTCCAGGAATTTTTTTAATCGCATTTTCAATGCTAGCGACACAAGATGCACAAGTCATTCCCTCTATTTTGAACTTCACATTCACGGTTTTATTTGCCATCATGTTCCACCTCTTTAAAGGTTGTATTATTTAAACAAACATTTGAATCTTGTAAAGATATGTCTCAATAAAATATATCGTTCGAATATATAAATATATTTCGAT
>WAPZ01000396.1 GCA_015520535.1 Candidatus Heimdallarchaeota archaeon | reverse complement strand
TTTTTGATTTTTTGGAGCAATTTTTTAACGATGTTGGTGCACTTCTCTTGATTTTTGCTTATGTGTGTTTTATTATGCATGAATATATATTGTCTGTCATTCATTCACACATTCAAACAAATAATGAAATAAAAAATAATGAAATTTAATTTAACTCAACCTAAGGCGGGATTGTAGTGTGGGTTGGCGCTGAAAAGCATGACAAAGACTACGGCAGCAAGATATACTATTGCCAGTGGGACAAGACGTTTCCATCCGATGTCAAGCAGTTGATCAATTCTAGTACGCGGTAGTGCCCCGCGGAGAACTATCATGATAAAGGTAACTAATGGAATTTTAATGATCCAGAAAACAACGAATTGGAAGAAGCTTGGGGTTAGTGCAAGCGGACCAAGAGTGATGGTCGGGTATTCATTGATGAAAGGAAGATACCATCCGCCAAGGAAGAGAATTGCAGTTAATGCTGAGTTGACAAAGAGGTGGAAATACTCTACAGCCATCACCATCATGTAACGAATTCCAGCTAGTTCAGTTCGCCAACCCATGACCAGTTCAGCTTCCGCTTCGGGAAGATCAAATGGTATACGCTCGTTTTCAGCTGCCATGGCAACCATCCAGATGATAAAGCCAAGAAGTCCAACGGGAAGGGGTAGTGGAATTCCACTAAGCCCAAGTGCTTTGAATGCGTTGCCAAGAACAGGAATTTGATAGAAGTCGAATCCAAAGAAAAGGAACCAATTGCCCTTTTGTGCTTCAATAATGTCCGCAATAGCAAAAGATCCTGTTATCATGAGGACACCGAGTGTCGCCAACAGATATGGGATTTCATAGGAAATGAGCTGTGCTGCGGAACGAAAGCCTCCAATGATTGAGTATTTATTGTTTGATGACCATCCAACAAGAAGGACTCCGATCGGATATAATGAAGAAAAGCCAAAGAGATAAAGCACACCAATCGCTGGGCTACTTAGAAAGAGATCAAAACTTAATGGGATTACGGCAACGCCGATAAATGCTGAGGAAATAATGTAAAACATGGCGGCATTAAAGCCCAATTTATCTGCATGGTCAGGAACTATATCTTCTTTTCCTAACATTTTAAAGAAGTCAGCAATATTTTGAAGAATCCCTATTCTTCCGCCTTTAATAAGCCAAGGGGGATCTACAAAGACTGGACCACGGCGATGCATAATGCGTGCAACTAATTTTCGCTCCAAATATATAGCAAGAAGTGAATAAATGGTTACAAGACCAAGAAGGAGACTAGCGTCTGCTATACCTTGAATAAAAGGCTTTAATGGGGTTAAAAAAGGGAGTAAATTAATTAATGGTTCAACTAAGAGTTTTTCGGGGACGATTGGCATTTTTATACACCTTTTTTATTAAATTATGCTCTTGTATTTTGTCTTTTGTCTTTTAAAATCATTTTTTATTTTATACCGTGCTTTAGATACCGTGCTTTAGCGATCGACTTCTCCCATACATAGGTCTACACTGGCAACAATTGGGGGAATATCGGCTAGTTTTCCGCCGCGGATAAGATACGGGAATAATGAAAGATTAGAATATGCTGGACTTTTGATTTTGACGCGATAGGCACTTTTTGCATTTTTTTGAATGACAAGATAGAAACCTTGTTCACCACGAGGATCTTCTGTACGTGAATATATAGTGACGTCTTTTTTCGGGCGCAACCTTTTGACCGGTTCTACTGAGCCGTTTTCCGGAAGTTTTGCTAAGGCTTGCCGAATAATCCTCATACTTTGTTTCATCTCTTCGAATCTGATACGGTATCGTGCAAGGCAATCACCACCGGTCTCTACTGGAATATCAAAATCAAAGTCGCTGTAGACACTATAGGGTTCTAGTTTTCGTACATCTGCTTTTATACCAGAACCGCGTAAAACAGGGCCTGTAGCACCGAGGTTAATCGCTAGATCTTTAGGTAAAACCCCGACGTTTTTTGAACGCATGATAAAGACCTCGGATCGATCAAGGAAATCATAATATTCCTCAAGCCTCCCTTCGAAATAATCTAAGAATTTTTCTACATCTTTTTCAAAGCCTTCATAGAGGTCGTTTCGTAAACCACCCGGACGTATATAATTGTACATCATTCGTGCACCGGTTAAGTGCTCGAGAATATCCAAAATAAACTCACGATCACGATAGGGATAAAGGAGCATGGTCATTACACCAAGATCGGAGGTATAGGCTGCTAACCATACTAAGTGGGAAGCAATCCGCTGTAACTCCAAAACTATCACGCGTATATATTCTGTACGTTCACTTGGCTGTATTTCTAATGCTTCTTCTAGTGCTTTAACATATCCATATTCCCACGACATATTTGCTACATAGCATAATCTGTCGGTGATTGGAATGAACTGTTCGAATGTATGATCCTCGCCGATTTTCTCTATCATTTTATACGGACACTAGGCACTGCTAGCGTCCTCTATATATGTACCCAATGAGCATCTCTGCATCAATGATCTCTTCGCCGTCCGACAGTACTTTAAGCGTCCATAATCCATGGTTCACCGGATGTTGTGGTCCCATGTGTATCCAGAATTTAGTCATAACTCTTTCACCTCATATCGTCCTCCTTTTTTGATACTTTAATCAGTAGAAAGATTAATTAGATTTTAAATTAACGGGTAGAAACTCTATTTTTTTTAATTATACTGATCACAAGAGAGTTTTAGAGGGCTTGTTTTTTCAGTGTTCGTTTTACTTTCCTTTTAAATCTTATATAAAATTTGTGTAGGAATCTAAATAAAAGAAGATGGAGTTGCAACGATCGAAATATATTTATATA